>JAYVXL010000426.1:0-5767 GCA_043785185.1 Myxococcales bacterium | reverse complement strand
CAGGTGAGCAGGCGCGCCGCGTCGAGCTCCGTCGCCATGTCCGAGAGCATGAACTGGATCGCCTGGTGCTGTGAGATGGGGACGCCGAAGCTCTTTCGCTCCTTCGCGTAGCCGAGGCTCGTCGAGAGCGCCGCCTTCGCGATGCCGAGCGCCTGGCTCGCGATGCCGATGCGCCCGCCGTCGAGCGTCGCCATCGCCACCTTGAAGCCCTCGCCGACGTTGCCGACGACGGCGCTGTCAGGGAGCTTGCAGTTCTCGAAGAAGACGGTGCACGAGTGCGCCGCGTGGATGCCGAGCTTGTGATCGCGCGGGTTCTGCGTGAAGCCCGGCGTGCCCTTCGGGATGAGGAACGCGGTGTGCTTGATCTTCGGACCGGAGCGGTCCGTGACGGCGAAGAGGAGGATGTAGTCGGCGTGCGGACCGTTGGTGATCCAGTTCTTGGCGCCGTTGATGACCCAGCCGTCCGCGGTCTTCTCGGCGCTGGTGGCCATCGTCTGCGCGTCGGAGCCGCTCATCGGCTCGGTGAGGCCAAAGCAGCCGAGCTTCTTACCGCTCGCGCACTCGGTGAGCGGGCCCTTCTTCTGCTCGTCGGTGCCGAACTTGAGGATGGGATCGCAGAAGAGCGAGTTGTTCACGCTCATGATGACGCCGCACGACGCGCACGCGGCGCTGATCTCTTCCATGGCGAGGGCGTAGGAGAGCGCGTCCATGCCGGCGCCGCCGTACTCGGTCGGCACGGCGATGCCCATGAACCCGAGCTCGCCCATCTGCTTGACGATCTCCGTCGGCCAGCGGCCGGACTTATCGAGCTCGGCGGCCTTCGGCGCGACCTCGCGGGCCGCGAAATCGCGGGCCGTCTGCTGGATGAGCCGCTGCTCCTCGGTAAAATCGAAATCCATGGGCGGACTCTAGGGCCAACGCCCTTCGCACGAAACGGCAAACGCGGTTGGAAAGCTCAGATTTGGGCGAGCTCGACGATGCCGGGCACCTCGGCCGCGCGCGCGCGGAGGCGGGCCTTCGGACGGACGGCGACGGGCACGTTCGCGGCCGCGAGCATGGCGACGTCGAACGCGTTGTCGCCGAAGGCGGCGTAGAGCGGGCGCGCGCCGGCGGCGCGTCGAATGGCGCCGACCTTGCCCGCGCCGTATGGGATCGGCCGCTCCACGTCCGCCGCCATGCGGGCGCCTTCGAAGCGGGGCGTCGCCGCGAGGACGTGGGCCGCGTCTACGCCGACCTCGCGGACCGCGGCGAGGACGACCGCGCGCGGCGACGCGCTGACGACGAAGACCTCGATGCCGCGGGCGCGCGCCCAGTCCACGGTCTCCGTCACCTCGCGGTGGAGGCGCGCGCGCAGTCCAACCGCGCCGACGACTTGCTGCGCGAACGCGTCCATGTCGGCCGCCGTCCACCCGGCGAAGGACCACGTCATGAGCTCGCAGACGCGCTCCTCGGGGAAGAGCTGCGCCGTGTACGCCTCGTAGATGCGGCGCGCGACGACCTGCGCGGTGCCGGCGTCGGAGAGCGCATGCGCGCGCGCCTCGACGCGAATTTGCGCGTCCGCCGGCGCGAGGATCGGCCCCTGCTCGAGCAGCGCGTGGAAGAGATCCTCGCCGACGTCGCCGCTCCACAGCGTACCGTCGCCGTCGCACGCGACGACGCCGCCCGGGGACGCGTCGTGCGCGGCGGCGATGCGCCGCTGGACCTCGCTCGGCGCCTGCTTCTCCACCGCGCCGACTATACCTCAGGCACTCGCTGTGCGAGAGCGCGGCTCACTCGGCCTCGCCGCCCCGCGCGAGGCCTGCGCTCGCCATGACGCGGAAGGCGCGCATGACCTCCTTCACGTGCTTCTTCAAGTCGGCCGCCGCCTCCGGCTGCTTTCTGCGCAGCGGCCCGTCGAGGAGCAGGCTCGCGAGGCCGTGCGACGTCGACCAGCACAGCGAGATGAGCGCCTGTTCCCGGCCGGTCCAGCCGCGCCCTTTGGCGACGTACTCTTGGACGACCGCCACGAGCTCGGCGAACGCCTCCTCGGCCTTGCAGTGGGCTTCGGGGTAGTTGGCCATCTCGACGAGGTCGGGTCGGAACATGATGCGGAAGTACGCCGGGAACGCGAGCGCGAACTCGACGTAGGCGGTGCCGGTGCGCTCGAGGAGCTCGGTCACGTCTGCCGGCGGGGGCTGCTTCGCCGCGCGCATCCGGCGCTGGAGCTCGCCGAAGCCCTCTTCGCAGATCGCCGCGAGGATCGCCGCGCGGTCCTGGAAGTGGTGGTACGGCGCCTGGTGGCTCACGCCCGCGCGCCGGGCGACCTCGCGCATGCTGAGCGACGCGAGGCCTTGCTCGTCGATGAGGGCGACGCTCGCGCGGAGGATGCGTCCGCGCAGATCGGCGTCGCCCGCCGCCGCCTTGGTGGGGCTGCTGGCCGCCGTCGCGCGAAGACTCTCTGCCATTCCCGTCACTGTGGCGCCTGGACTTGACAGCGTCAAGATCGGGGCCTAGACAGTGTCTGTAGACGGTGTCACCTGACGACGTCACGTGCCAATCGATTCGCCCGCTCTGGAGGTTCGAATGACGCAACGACCCGTGAAATCCAGCCTTGCGCGCGCGGCAAGGGCGGCGGCGTCCTTCACCGTGCTGCTCGCGACCGCCCTCGCGCTCGACGGGTGCGGCCGCGCCATCCCGGAGGCGTCCGCAGAGCCGGTCGCGAAGGACCCCGGCGCCAAGCGCGACGCCAAGCCCGTCCCGGTGACGCTCGCCGCCGTCGAGCGCGGGCCCATCGAGCGTCCGCTCCACGCCGGCGGCCTTCTCAAACAGAAGAGCGAGCTCGATCTCGCGTTCACCGTCGGCGGCGTCCTCGCCACGGTCTTCGTCGACGAGGGCGCGCGCGTCCGCCGCGGCCAGGTGCTCGCGCAGCTCGACGGCACCGACACGGGCGCCGCCGTGGCGCAAGCGAGGGAGGCGGCGACCAAGGCCGACCGCGACCTCGCGCGCGTGAAGAGCCTGCACGCCACCGGCGCGCTGCCGCTCGTCGATCTGCAGAACGCCGAGACCGGCGCGACCGTCGCGCGCGCGCAGCTCGCGCAGGCGTCCTTTGCCGCGCAGCACGCGGTGATCGTCGCGCCCGACGACGGCGTCGTCGACCAGCGGCTCGCCGAGAAGGGCGAGGTCCTCGCGCCGGGACGGCCCGTCTTCCGCATGAGCGGGCGCTCGAAAGGGGCGGTCGTGCGCGTGGCGCTGCCGGACCGCGACGTGCTCGGCCTCGTCGTCGGCCAGACGGCGAGCGTCCAGCTCGACGCCGCGCCCGACGTTGTCCTGCCCGCGAAGATCGCGACGCTGGCGAGCGTCGCGTCACCCGCGACCGGCACGTTCGACGTCGAGGTGAAGCTCGACGCCCCGCCCGAGCGCGTGCTGTCGGGCATGACCGCAAAGGTCACGATCCCGCGCACCCTTTCGCCGCGCGCCACCGTGCCGCTCGGGAGCCTCGTCGGCGCCGACGGCAAGCGCGCGTTCGTCTACACCGTCGACGCCGGACGCGCGCGGCGCGTGGCGGTCGAGATCGCGTTCCTCACCGAGGGGCGCGCCGCGCTCGCCTCCGAGCTCCGCGGTGTGGACGCGATCGTCGGTGACGGCGCCGCGCTCCTCGAAGACGGCAGCGCGGTCCTCGTCCAGCCCTTCCCGCCCCTACCCTCGCCCGCGCGCTGAACAGCACGGAGCCCGCCATGTCGATCTCGGAGTTCGCCGTCCGCCGCTGGCAGTTCACGCTCGTCGTCTTCGTCGCGCTCGTCGCCCTCGGCGTGCAGGCGCTGCTCACGATCCCGAAGGCCGAGGACCCGACGTTCCCGTTCGCGAACTTCGTCGTCGTCGCCGTCCTCCCCGGCGCGACGCCGCAGGATCTCGAGCGCCTCGTCGTCGATCCGATCGAGGCGAAGCTCAAGGCCTTGGACGACGTGAAGACGCTGAAGAGCGAGATGGAGGACGGCCTCGCCGTGATCCAGCTGGAGTTCAAGGCCGGCAGCGATCCCGACCGAAAGCGCGACGAGGTGCTGCGCGAGACGACGTCACTGAGGCCAACGCTCCCGGCCGATCTCGTGCGCCTCGACGTGAAGCAGTTCAACGCGGCGAAGGTGAACATTCGCGAGGTCGCGCTCGTCGCCAAGGACGTGCCCTTCGAGGCGCTCGAGCGCCTCGCGCGCGGGCTCAAGCGGCGGCTCGAGAACGTGCGCGGAGCGGGCGACGTCGAGGTCGCCGGGCTCCCGAAGCAGGAGGTGCAGGTCGCGCTCGACCTCGAGCGCATGCGCGCGCTCGGCGTCTCGCCGCTCGAGGTGCTGAGCGCGATCGGGGCGGACGGCGCGAACGTGCCGGCCGGGAGCGTCGAGGCCGGCGCGCGGCGCTTCACGGTGAAGACCGGCGGCGACTACCGCTCCGTGGACGAGGTGCGCGCCACGCTCCTGCGCGCGCCCGGGAGCGCGCGCCTCACGCTCGGCGACGTCGCCCAGGTCGACCTCAAGGACGCCGAGGCGGTGCAGCTCGCGCGCTTCGACGGCGAGCGCGCGGTGCTTCTGGCGGTCGCGCAGCGCGACAACCAAAACGTCTTCGACGTCATGGGCGCCATCGAGGGCGAGCTCGACGCGTTCGAGAGGACGCTCCCGCCGAACGTGCGCCTCGCGCGCGGCTTCGACCAGTCGAAGAACGTCGCCCACCGCCTCGGCGGGTTTTCACGCGATCTCTTGCTCGCGATCGTCCTCGTGCTGGTGACGCTCTTGCCGCTCGGCGGCCGCGCGGCGGCGGTCGTCATGGTGTCGATCCCGCTATCGCTCGCGCTCGGCCTCTTCCTCCTCAAGGCCGCCGGGTTCTCGATCAACCAGCTGAGCATCGTCGGCTTCGTCATCGCGCTCGGGTTGCTCGTCGACGACTCCGTCGTCGTCGTGGAGAACGTCACGCGTCACTTGCGCGACGGCCTGTCGCCGACCGACGCCGCCATCCAAGCGACCAAGCAGATCACCGTCTCCGTCCTCGGCTGCACGGCGACGTTGATCTTCTCGTTCTTGCCGCTGCTCGCGCTGCCGGGCACCGCCGGGCTCTTCATCCGCAGCATGCCGGTCGCGGTCGTCTTCACCATCGGCGCGTCGCTGCTCGTGTCGCTCACGATCGTCCCGTTCCTCTCGAGCCTCCTCCTCAAGCGCGGGAGCGAGCACGGCAACGTCTTTTACCGCGCCATGATGTGGGTCGTGGAGGGCTCGTACCGCCGCGTGCTCGAGCGCGCGATCGTCTGGCCGAAGACGACGCTCCTGGTCGCCGCGCTCCTCGTCGCCGGCGCGCTCGCGCTCGTGCCGCGGATCGGCTTCAGCCTCTTCCCGAAGGCGGGGACGCCGCAGTTCCTCGTGACCGTCGAGGCGCCCGAGGGCGCGAGCCTGCTCGAGACCGACCGCGCCGCGCGGTTCGTCGAGGAGGTGCTCCGCCGTCACGAGAGCGTGAAGAACGTCGCCGTCAGCGTCGGCAAGGGGCACCCGCAGATTTATTACAACGTCGTCCCCGCCAACGAGAAGGCGCACGTGGCCGACGTCTTCGCCGAGACGACGCTCGGCACGCAGGCCGAGCGCGAGGCGCTGTTCGAGCGGCTGCGCGGTGAGCTCGCGCCGTTCGCCGGCGCGCGCATCGAGCTCAAGGAGTTCGAGAACGGCCCGCCGCTCGAGGCGCCGATCGCGGTGCGCCTCCTCGGCGACGACCAGGCGCAGCTCGAGGCCGCCGCCGCGCTCGTCGAGGCGCGGGTGCG
>JAYVXL010000425.1:0-1686 GCA_043785185.1 Myxococcales bacterium | reverse complement strand
GCCACAAGATCGGCAGCACCGCGCCGCTCCCCAAAGACGCGCCGCGCGTCTGCCGCGTGCCGCGCGACGCGCTCATGCGCGCCGACGGCGTGAAGCTGCACTTCGAGGAGGCGCGCGGGCGCGCGCCCGTCGACGCGGAGACGCGCGTGGCCATTAAATCGATGGAGCGCCCGTCGTTCGCGTACAGCTACCAGCTCGTCGACAACCGCAAAGGCAACGGCGACGGTCGCGTGCAGAAGGGGGAGAACCTCACGCTCTACCTGACGGTGAAGAACGTCGGCAAGGGGCGCTCGTACGAGACGCAGGCGAACCTGCGCAACCTCTCGGGCGACGGCCTGCTCCTTCACGAGGGCCGGTTCGACGTCTCGAACATGATGCCCGGCGAGGTGAAGAAGGTGGCGTTCACCTTCGACGTCGAGCAGCAGCTCGCCGATCCCGAGGCGAAGGTCGAGGTGTCGATCTCCGATCGCGATCTGCGCGAGAGCGTCGTCGAGAAGATCCGCATGCCGCTCGCTGCGCCGGCGGACATCGCGCCGGCGACCGGCCCGGTGCGCGCGAAGTCCGGCGGCACGAGCTTGTTCGAGGCGCCCGACGCCTCGGCCCGCACGTTCGCGCGCCTGCCGCCCGGCGCCTCCGTCACGCAGCTCGGCACGACGACGACCGGCTTCACGAAGGTGGCGCTCGACGCCGGCCGCTTCGCCTTCGCGCGGACGGCCGATCTCGACGTCGGCGTCGCGGCCGGCGCGCCGTTCGTGGTCGAGGACGTGTTCTCGCGCCAGCCGCCGCAGATCGAGATCGCGCAGGTCGCGCTCTCGACGAGGGAGCCGCACATCGTGCTGAAGGGCACGGCGGCCGACAGCGACCGCCTGCTCGACGGCTACATCTTCGTGGGCTCGCGCAAAGTCTTTTACCGCTCGAACCGCACCGGGCCCGACGCGAAGAAGATGCCGTTCGAGGCCGATTTGCCGCTGCGGCCGGGCGTCAACGTCGTCACCATCATGGCGCGCGAGAACCCCGACACCGTCGGGCGCAAGATGTTCATCATTCGCCGCGACGGCCCGAGCGGCGAGCTCCTCGCCACTCCGAAGACCGACGACGAGCTCGGCGAAGCGCAGGCCGGCGGCGGCGACGACTGAGGCGACGCCGTCCACCGAGGCGGCGCCGTCAGACGGCGCACGCCGCCAAGTAGCGCGTCACCGTCTCCCTTAGTCCGAGCTCCAAGGCGTCGGCGACCAGCGCGTGGCCGATCGACACCTCGGCCACGCCGAAGACCGCGCGGAGGAACGGCGCGAGGTTCGCGAGGTTGAGATCGTGGCCCGCGTTCACGCCGAGCCCGAGCTCGCGCGCGCGCGCCGCGGCCGCCGCGTACGGCGCGGCCGCGCGCTCCTCTCCGCGCGCAAAGGCCGCGGCGTAGGGCTCGGTGTACAGCTCGACCCGGTCGGCGCCGACCTTCTTCGCGAGCTCCATCGCGCCAGGCTCCGGATCCATGAAGAGGCTGACGCGCGCGCCGAGCGCCTTGAGGCGCGCGATCACGGGCGCGAGCCGCTCGCCGTCCTTCGTGAGATCCCACCCGTGATCGCTCGTGAGCGCCTCGGGCGAGTCGGGCACGAGCGTCGCCTGCGTCGGCCGCGCCTGCTGGACGAGCGGCATGAAGTCGGTGAACGGGTTGCCCTCGACGTTCAGCTC
>JAYVXL010000424.1:0-5770 GCA_043785185.1 Myxococcales bacterium | reverse complement strand
TTTTTCCTTGCTCCGCGAGGGGGACGAGCTGGTCGACGAGCGCGGCGAGCTTCCCGCTGCCTTCGGCCGCGCGCGCCGGATCGACGAGCGCGGCGTGGCACGCCAACTGGCGAAGGCGCAGGAGCGCCTCGAGGACGTGCATCGTAGAGCGCGCGACCCCGTCCTTGCGGAGGCGGCCGAGAAGCGTGTCCTGGTAGTGGCGCCGCACGCGATCGTACGCTGCACGCTGCGGTTTCGTCATCTCGCAGTGCAGCGTTTGCTCGACGCGCGCCGGAAGATCCGACAATACCTCCGCCTTCGTTCGGCGCAGCAAGAAGGGCTTGAGACCGCGCCCGAGCTGCTGCGCGGCCTCCGTGTCCAGCTTCTTCAACCCCTTCTGAGTCGTGCTGCGCGTCCCAGGGCCCAGCATTCCCGGATTGAGGAAGTCGAAGAGCGACGCGAGCTCGCCCAGGTGATTCTCGACTGGAGTGCCGGTGAGCGCGAGGCGGTGATGCGATCGGAGAAGGCCGGCCGCCTTCGTCGTGGCCGCGCTCGGGTTCTTGATGGCGTGCGCTTCGTCGAGGATGGCGTAGTCGAACGTCGTCCGCGCCAGCGTTGCGATCTCTTGCCTCAGGACGCAATAAGTGGTGACGACGAGGTCGAGATCGTCGAGCGAGGCCTCGGAAGAGAGCTCTGCGACGCGCAGCGTGGGCGCGAAGCGATGCGCCTCGTCCAGCCAGTTGTAGACGACGGATCGGGGGGCCACGACGAGCGACGGGCCCCGCTGGTCCCCGCGCGCCCTCCGCGACACGAGGTGCGCGAGAACCTGCACGGTCTTCCCGAGCCCCATGTCGTCGGCGAGGCAACCGGAGACGCCGACGCCTTCGAGCCAGGTGAGCCACGCTACCCCCTGCGCCTGGTACGGCCGCAGCTTCCCTCGAAACGCGCGCGGCGTCTTCGCGCCGACGAGGTCCGCCGCGCACGCCAGCTGGCGCCTTAGCGCGTCGATAGCTGCGTCCCACGCGACCGGCTCGCGATCGTCGGCGAGCATCGCGTCGAGCAGTCCGAGCTGCGCGCGGGTGAAGCGCAAAGCCTTGGCGTCTTGCGAGAGCTCCGCGACCCGCTTCAGGCGGGCAAGCCACTCCGCCGGCAAGATCCCCAACGAGCCATCGCCGAGGCGCACGGTGATCTGCGCGCCACGCGCCGCCGCGAGGAGCTCGGGGAACGGCGCAGCGACGCCGTCGAACTCGACGACCGCGCTCAGATCGAACCAGTCGATGCCAGGCTGCACCGAAAACGACGTCCTCGAGACCTTGCGATGGCGCACGCCGTCCGCCAGGATCTCAAAGCGATCGGAGGGCAAGACAGCGACCGCGTCGGCAAGGCGAGACGCGGCGAGCTCGACGAGCCCCTCCTCGCCGCGCGCGCCCATCAACCTGAAGCCCACCGCGGCGAGCTCTTCCATCGCCGCACGCTCACCAGTCAAGTTGCGCGGGAAGAGCCGTCGCGCCTCGAACGCGCACGCGAACTCGCCGGGCTCGCGCCATCCCACGCGAGCGCCGCCGTAGTCGAACGTCACCGTAGCCTGGAGGGGACCCTTGCTCACACGCCACGGCTCGTTGGGCGTGCGAAGCTGAACGCGTGTGACGAAAGCAGGTGCGGCGTCGTCGACGCGAAACGTGGCGGGGAGCTCGAGCGACGCAATCCCGCAGGTCGAGAGGAGCCCCCGTACGAGCTCCTCGGCGTCGTCCGCGTCCACCAGCAGTCGCTTTTCGCGTCGTAGCGCACCGACCCACCCAAACGCCGCGTCGCTCTCGACGTTGAGTGCGCGGCCGGCAAGGAACGCGACGCCCATCTCGAGGATGAGCGACAGGTCCGTCAGCGGAACGGTGTCGGCACCTCGCCGCAGCTCGCCGTGGACCCACAGGCCCGCTTTCTCCTCACGAACGACGAGGATCAGTCGATACGCGCCGCCGTCGTCGATCTCGAGCGGTACCGGCGGCTCCTTCGCATCGAGCAGCACGGCGCACCGTCCGGTTTGCGCCAGCGGGCGGAGGAAGCGGTCCCACAGCGCGGGGTCTTGGACCGCGATCGAGCTCGGGACGACGGCCACGTCACCGTACATGCGCTCGTATTCGCTCGGAGGGCGTCGTGTGAGGCGCAGAATGGCTGCGTCGCGCGTGTCCTCGACGCGATCCAGATCGCGCTGGGTGAGCTGCGCCGCTCGCCAGGAACCGGGCGTCGCGGTGGGGCCTACGGTCCGCTCGCGAACCATAAGGCGCAAACCGTCGCCCGCGCTTCGGCTGCTCGCCACGTCGAGGAGGTAGCCGATCTCGGTCTTGTGCCGGCGGTCGAGGGCTTCCGGCGGCCGCGGGCGCGCCCAGAGTCGCGCGGCAGCAGTCCTGAGCGCGTCACGCCAGGCGGTAGACGGCGGGGCCGGGCGCTGCGGCGCGGTCGCGCGGACGGGAACGGGCCCCGCGCGCAGGTGCGTCGCCGCGGGTAGCTCTTCGTCGAGTTCATCGTCGAGGTCCATCGCAGCATCATCGTCGAGGGGCGAGACGAGGACGGCGCGATGCGATTGCGCGAGCTCGCGAAAAGACTGCTCGCGATCCGTGACTACGAGCACCGCCCAGATGTGTTTGCAGAGGTCTCTGTCGAAGGCGCTGCACGTGCAGTGCACCTGGAGCTCGCTCCATCCCGCGGGAGAGTTCCCGAGCAGCAGGACGGCGTACGGCATCGTCCCCTCGACGAGCGCCGAGACCCTGCCGGGCGCGCGCTCGAGGATCGTGACGCGGCGCTCGCGAGCGTACTTCTCACCGCGGGCAACGACGTCGGCGTGAAAGCGTGGGCGGACGCGCGGAAGAAGGGAGAGGTAGGAGTACGCCATCGGTCCGCTCACGTCGCTCGCATAGAGTGGCCGCGAGGCGGACGCAAGGAACGGCGCAGCCCTTCGCGGGCAGTGGGCGTTGCTCCCGTTCGCGTCGACATCATGAGCCGCGTACCGGCGGGGAGCTCTGAGAACCGAGCGCGCTCGGGCGCCCGGCTGTGCCACCTCGCCGGACGAGCTCCTCCGCCGCCGCGACGACCACAGCGGCGTCCAAGCGGCGACGGTAGCTGATCACGGACGCAGCGGAGACTGCGCCCTGCTGCACCCCAAGTGCCTCGTCGATGCAGACGAGGACGGGTGCGGAGATCTGTCGGAGCGCCTGAAGCTTCGTGTGCAGGTACTCGGGCGTGTAGAAGCCGACGATCTCCACCATCACGCGATCGTCGGCGCGCAGGAGCGTGAAGTCGGGAAAGAACAGGCGCTCGGTCCCATTGGCGGCCTTGAACGTCAGCGCGGCGGTCTCGCGTTCGAGCCGCCAGCCCGAGTCGAGCGCGCGAAGATCACGCGCGAACCGGCGCTCGACCATGCTGTCGACCTCTCGGGGGAGCGCGTGAACGCTCGCCAGCGGATCGCCCGCCGAGATGCGGAGCGTGGCATCTTCGCCGCCGAGTACGCACGTAGCGTCCACCGACCACCCGGGGGTCGCAACGGCCGCGGGCACGAACGTCGCAAGCGCGTGCCCGTACTTCGTGGTGCTTCGCAAGATGGACAGCGGACCACTCATTCGCAACGCCGTACCCGTGCTCGTTTGCTCGTAGGTGCAGAGGAGGCGTTTGAGCTTTGCAAACCGAACGACCGAACGCACCTGGCTGACGACGTGGGTGACGACCTCGCGCGCGCGCAGCAAGAGGCCCTGAACGAGGCACAGGTTGTAGGTCTCGCACAGCGCGCGCGGGGACGGCCAGGCCGCGGGGGCGATGAGTCGGCGCAGAGGCGAGCGGTCCGCGAAGAGGGCCGCCTCGACCGACTCCGTGGCGAGGCCGAGGAGAGCCGCGGCTCGTGCGAGCCCCGCTTCCCGCGTGGGGGCTCCGGCCACCTGCTCGAACACGATGCGCCGAATCGAAGCGGGTTTCTGTGGCGCGTCGACATGCGTGCGCCATGCGCGTCCTGCTACCCGAAGCATCCCGGCGGCGCTTCGAGGTCGCGCCCCAAGATGGACGGCGTCGCGGATGAGATCGTGGGCGCATGCACGGTCCCAGTCGGCGACCCTGCGGCCCGCGAACGCTGGTATGTCGTCCAGCAATCGTCGGACCCAGACCTCGTCCTTCGCGGTCAGGAAATGCGGAACGATCCGCCCCCGCTCGACACTAAAGGCGAGCTGCGATGCGGGTAGCAAGGTCCCTCCTTCGCGTTCTTGCCCGATCATCGTCCACCGTGCCGCGGGTCACGAGCTCGAGGACGAGCGCCCGCTTGTCGCCCGATGGACGGAGGACGCGCCCGATGCGCTGCACGTGCTCGCGAACCCCGAGTCCACCGCTCACCACGACGGCGACGCGGGCGTCGGGCACGTCAACGCCCTCGTTCAGGACGCGCGCGGAGACAAGCGCGCGATACGTGCCCGTGTCGAATCTCTCGAGGATCTCCTTGCGCTCGACGCGGGATGTCTCGCTCGTGATCACGGGAATCAGGTGGGCCTCGGCGATCGCGTAGGCGTCCTCGGCTCCGGCGGTGAAGACGAGCACACGGTCTGCGCGGTGTTCTTCGAGGAGCCGGGCGACGAGCGCACGCTTGGCGACGGGAAACGCGGCGATGCGACTGCCGAGATGAAAGGCCGTGATCGCCTCACGCCCGTCGCGCGTACGACCAATCGCGCGAAGTGCGCTCGCCCAGTCTGCACCCGGATAAGCACGGCGATGCGCCCGTCGGAGCTCGAGAAATGGCCGCGTGAGGTGCTCGTACTCGGCCTTCTCGTCCGTCGTCAGGCCAACATGCAAGGTCATGATGTCGAAGTCGGCGAGGTGGACCCCGACGAGCTCCCCCAGTCCAATTTCGCATGCGACAGAGCCGATGAGCGCGGCGAGGCACCCGGCTCCCGCGCTTCCTTCGGTCGGAGCGGTGGCCGTGAGCCCGAGCCGTACCGGCGCGATGCTCATCTCGAGCGCCTCGGCGCGAAGTCCGCCCGCGAAGTGGTGCACCTCGTCGACGACGAGGTGACCGAAGCGATCGCCGAACTCGTCGAGGCGCCGGTACGCGCTCTCGAACGTCATGATCGTCACGGCCTCGATTCGGCAGGCGCCGTCGCCGACGACGCCGATCGCGCCGTCGTACCATTCGGCGACCTGCTGCTCCCACTGCTCGAGGAGCACACGCGTGGGAACGAGCACCAGCGCCGGAACGCCGGTGTCCGCCATCGCCGCGATCGCGATGCGGGTCTTGCCGGCCCCGGTCGGCAGGACGAGCGTGCCGCGCTTGCCCTGTGCGGACCACGCCCCGAGCGCGTCCTCTTGGTACCGGCGCAGCGGTGGACGTATCCATCGGGCTTCGCCGACGCTCTTGCTGCAAACACCGGCGAGGCTGTCGACGAGGTCGATCTTCGCTAGTTTCGCGCGTTCGACGAGCGCGGCGTAGCGGTGCGCGGGCGCGCGATAGGCGCCCACGCGAGGGTCCCAGACCCCGCCAACACCCTCGAGGCTCTCGCCGAGCAAGAGGGTGCCTCGATCGAACCGGACCGCGGTGCTTGCCACGGCGCCTAGGAGAGCCAGTTGCGTGCCAAGCGGAATTTCCGCCTGCGCGGGGTGCCGCTGCGGTGTCCGGGACGCGTTTCGGGTGTCCGGGGACGCACCCGCACGGCTTGGGGAGGCCTCCGCACGGGTGCCGCAGTCGCAGCTGCAGGCCACGTGCCCGCTCTGGACGCGGCGAGATCCCCCTGGACGTGCATCGGCGGTACGCTGCTCCCGTCGCATG
>JAYVXL010000423.1:0-5777 GCA_043785185.1 Myxococcales bacterium | reverse complement strand
ACCATCCCGCGCGGCGCTCGGGCGGCTACGCCGAGCACACGCCGATGGCGCTGTCGGTCTCGCCGGTCGCGCTCCCGCCGCCCGTTCAAGTCATCGTGCGTGCGCCGGCGTCGCCGCGGAGCGCGCTCTCGAACACCCTCGCCGTCATGTCGGCCGGGATTCTTCTGGGCGCGCTCGTTGGCGCGGCCACGATAGTCCTCCCGCCGCGCTCGAGCGCGGCGGCGTCCCCCCGGGTCGCGGCCGCCGAGATGGCGTTGCCCCGTACGGCGGTGAGCCTCCCGCCCCCCGCCGCCGCGCCGGCCGAGGTGCTCGCCTCCGCCGCCGCCGTTTCTCCGCTCGCCGCGAACCCGGCGCCGGCCCCCACGCCCGCCGTCGAGACCAAGCCGAGCCCGAAGGCCGCCGTCGCGAGCCGCCGCCCCGTGCGCAAGGCGAACGCCATCGCCGCGTCGGCGACTCCCATGCGCGCGCCGGCGCCGAAGGCGGCGCCCGCTGCGAAGGTGGCGCTCGCGAAGGCCGAGCGGAGCGACGAGAGCGATGCCGTCGCGAAGGCCGCGGCCGACGCGCGGGACCTCGAGAAGGCGCAGCTCGAAGCCCTCATGCGCTGAGGAGCTGCATGCGAGCGCGCGCCGCGACGGCGCGGCCCTTCACTTGAACGAGATGAGCTCGATGTCGAAGACGAGCGGCCCCGCGGGCGCGCCCGGGCGGGTCGGCTTGTCGCCGTACGCGAGCGCGCCGGGGATCCAGAAGCGCGTCTTCTCGCCGACGACCATGAGCTGCACGCCCTCGGTCCATCCCTTGATGACGCCGCCGAGCGGGAACGACGCCGGCTCGTCGCGCGTGACGGAGCTGTCGAACATCTTGCCGTCCGGCGTCCAGCCCGAGTAGTGCACCGTCACGCGGCTCGACGCCGTCGGGTGCTCCTTGCCGGTGCCCGCCTTGAGCACGCGGTAGTGCAGGCCGCTCTCGGTCTTCTTCGCGGTCGCCGGCGCCGCCTTCACGTCCTCGGGGGCGGCCGGCGGCTTCGCAGGCTCCTTGATCTCGAGCAGCTCGACGTCGAACACGAGGTCGCCGCCGGGCGCGCCGTTGCGCGGGTGCTCGCCGTACGCCATGCCCGCCGGGATCCAGAGGCGGCGCTTCTCGCCGGCGACCATCAGCTGCAGGCCCTCGGTCCAGCCGGGGATGACGCCGTCGAGCGGGAACGTGATCGGCTCGTTGCGCGTGACGGAGCTGTCGAACATCTTCCCGGCCTTCGTCCAGCCCGTGTAGTTGACCTTCACTTTGTCGTGCGGGCCGGGGTGCACTTTGCCGGTGCCCGGCGCGATGACCTTCGAGGCGAGGCCCGTCGGCGTCTTCGCGGCGTCGGCCGGCGCGGCGGCGACGTCAGCCGGCGCGGGGAGATCTTTCGCATCGGCCGACGGCGCGGCCGCGGCGATCGACCCGCCGGACGCGGCCGGAGGAGTCGACGCGGCGGCGGCCGCGGTGTCGGGGGTCACGGGCGTCGCGTCCTTCTTCGGGGATTCGCAGGCCGTCACGGCGGAGATCGCCGCCGCGGCGAGCGCGGTACGGAGGGCGGAGTTCGAGGCGGACGCGAGGCGGAGCTTGCCGTGGAGCATCATTCGCCTCTACCACAGTTCCAGATGACGAACGTCCTGGACGAGCTCGTGGCGCTCCTGGCCCTCGAGCCTCTCGAAGTGAACCTGTTCCGCGGCCAGAGCCAGGACCTCGGCTGGGGCACCGTCTTCGGCGGGCAGGTGCTCGGCCAAGCGCTGTCGGCCGCGGTGCAGACGGTGCCCGCCGAGCGCCAGGTCCACTCGCTCCACGCCTATTTCCTGAGGCCCGGCGACGTGAAGCGCCCGATCGTCTACGAGGTCGATCGCATCCGCGACGGCCGCACGTTCACGACGCGTCGCGTGGTCGCCATCCAGGCGGGCGAGCCGATCTTCAACCTCGCCGCGTCGTTCCAGGTGCACGAGGAGGGGTTCGCGCATCAGGACGCGATGCCCGACGCGCCACCCCCCGAGCAGCTGCCGACGGAGCAGGAGCACATCGCGGCGACGGTCGCGCGCCTCCCCGCGATGCTGCAAAAGCGCGCCACCGCCGAGCGCCCGTTCGAGGTGCGGCCCGTCGATTGGGACTCCGAGCCGTTCACGCCGCCCAAGCGCGCGCCGCAGCGCAAGCTCTGGATGCGCACGGTGGCCCGTCTCCCCGACGAGCCGGCCCTCCACCGCTACCTCCTCGCGTACATGAGCGATCACGCGTTCGTGACGACGTCGCTGCTCCCGCACGGCGTCACGTGGCTCACGGGCGGGATGCAGGTCGCGAGCCTCGACCACGTGATGTGGTTCCACCGGCCGGTGCGCGTCGACGAGTGGCTGCTCTACGTGATGGACAGCCCCGCGGCGAGCGGCGGGCGCGGCCTCGTGCGCGGGCGCGTCTTCACGCGCGACGGGCAGCTCGTGGCGTCGACGGCCCAGGAGGGGCTGATTCGCATGCGCCGCGGCAAGGGCGGCGGCATCGGCGACGCGTGATCGCGCGGGCGCGGTTGCGCGCAAGTACCTCTCGACGCGGTGCAGTGCTCGCGTCGGCTCGTGGGCGCGCTCGTCGGCTCCGCCTACGTCACGCTCCGGCGAAGCGCGAAGCGCGGGTCTCGCCACGCGCCGCTGTCGAGCACGAAGGCGAGCTCTTGCGCCGCGCGCCACGCGTCCTCGTGGCGCAAAAACAGCGGCGAAAACCCGAAGCGGGCGAAGAGATACTTGACTAATATATCCAGAATGCTACGTAGAGAGAATGGCGCGGCCCAAGGAGTTCGACCGCGACGCCGTCCTCGGCAAGGCGGCGATGGTCTTCTGGGAGAAGGGGTACGAGGCGACCTCGACGGAGGACCTCGTCCGCGCCATGGGTATCGGCCGGCAGAGCATGTACGACACGTTCGGCGACAAGCACACGCTCTTCCTCGAGGCGCTCGCGCGCTACCGCGACGAGCAGCGCGCCGGGCTGACGGCTTGCCTGAACGACGACGCCGCGCCGCTCGCGGCGATCGAGTCGATCCTCACCGGTGTGTCCGCCGAGCGCCCCGCCGACCGCATGCGCGGGTGCCTGATGATCACGGCGACGAGCGAGCTCGCCGCGATCGACGGGGACGTCGCGCGGATTTCCAGCGAGAACGCGCTGCGCTGTGAGGACGCGTTCGAGGCGGCGGTGCGGCGGGCGCAGGCCAAGGGCGAGGTCTCCAAGAAGATCGAGCCGAAGAGCGCGGCGCGCTTCCTCTTCTCCACGCTGCTCGGCATCCGCCTCTCGGCGAAGGCCGGGGCCACACCCGAGGCGCTGCGCGACGTTGCGCGCTTCGCCATGAGCACGCTCTCGCGCCGCTGAGCGAATTCCGCAGTCGACCGCGACTCCTTGCTCGCCCGACCTGCATCGAACTGCACGTGACGAATTGTGGACCAATCAGTCAATAATAGGGTCGGAGAATTCCCATGAAGAAGCTCGAGAACAAGATCGCGATCATCACCGGCGGCACCACGGGCATCGGCCTCGCCACCGCGCGTCTCTTCGCCGCCGAGGGGGCGAAGGTGACCGTCACGGGCACGCGGCCCGAGACGCTCGACGTGGCGCGCGCAGAGCTGCGGGGCGTCGCCGACGTCGTCGCGTCCGACGCCGGTCGCGCGGAGGACATCGAGCGCCTCGCGCGCGAGGTGAAGGCCAAGCACGGCGGCCTGGACGTGCTCTTCCTGAACGCCGGAATCGCCAAGTTCGGGCCGATCACGGCGTTCGACGAGGCGCTCGTCGACGAGATGTTCCGCGTGAACTTCAAGGGGCCTTGGCTCGCGCTCAAGCACTTCGCGCCGCTCTTGCGCCGCGGCGGGAGCGTGATCCTGAACGCGTCGGTCGTCGATCAGAAGGGGATGCCCGGCACGAGCGCCTACGCCGCGACGAAGGCGGCGGTTCGCTCGCTCGCGCGCACCGCGGCCGCCGAGCTGGCAGAGGCGGGCGTGCGCGTGAACGTCGTCAGCCCCGGGCCGATCGAGACGCCCATCTACGGAAAGCTCGGCATGCCGGCCGACGCGCTCGACGCGTTCGCCAAGTCCGTCGTCTCACAGGTGCCGCTGCGCCGCTTCGGGAAGGCCGAGGAGGTCGCTCGCGCGGCGCTCTTCCTCGCGTCGGACGACGCGTCGTTCATGACGGGCGCCGAGCTCCTCGTCGACGGCGGCCTCGGCAACGTCTGAGCGCGCGCGTCGGACGCTCTTGCCGCACGTCGCGTCGTTCGGCGTCGCCCCTGCCCGCACGCTCCTTCCCCGACATGGCACTCGATGGACCATTGGACCCCCTGCGTGGATGTAGTCGACCGATGCGGTCGATATCGCACCCCGCGAGCTTCAACGGAATTTTCTAAATCGATGTCTGGCGCGGGGAATGCTTCGCCGAGGGCATGCTGAGCCCCTTCCGAAAGCGAGAGCGTGGTGAGCGCGGCCCCCGCGTCGCGACGGAGGACCGCGAGGAAGCGCTTTCGAAGACGATCGACCTCGAGCCCGGTGAGTACTCCGTGGTGTCCGGGATGTTCGCGGCGGCGGAGCGCGTCGCGGAGGCGACGGTCGAGGAGCCCATCGAGCTGAGCTCATCGGACTGTCAGGTCGAAGAGCCCGTCGAGCCGGACACCCAGCCGCGGAATCGGCGCATCTCGTTCGGAGAGATCCTCGCCGCCGAGATCAAGAGGACGCTCGCGTCCTCCGCGCCGCCGCCCGAGAGCCAGCCGTTCACGGCCCCCCAACCCGAGGAGCGTCGGTGGGACCTTCGGAGGAAGCCGCTCCCGGCGGGCCTGGGGGTCGAGCGTGAGCGGACGCCGCCGCGCACGCGACGACGTTCGAACATCCCGCTCGCGACGTTGCTCCTCGGCCTCGCGATCGCGGGGGGCCTCGTCCGCGACGCCTATCGCGCGGGTCGACTCGATCACGCGGTCGACGTCGCCGCGTCGCTCGTGGGGCGCTAGAGCGCGGCCCGCGGACCGCACTGATCGTCCTGCCACGCGTGGCACACCTGTTCGTGCCACCGCCGCGCCGAAGTTCCCGAGAGTTCGTGCGGATCAAGGCGGCCCGTCGGGCAGGAGCGCGGCGGCCAAGAGCGGCGGTTCGTCCTCCGGCGCGCTCGGCGAATGGGGGATGCAGACCGTCTCGTTCTGACGGGCGCGGGTTCGACGCGGCGATCTTCGCGCCCTCGCCGCGAGGCCGCTCGGGCTCCGGTGACGCGCTCGCCGCCGCTCAGCGGAGGTAGACGATCACCATGACGCCGCCGGGCGTGCCGCTCTTGGGCGGCCCGAGGTGCAGGCCCGCCGCGACGTCCCCCTTGAAGCACGCCTCCATCCCCCTGCCGATGACGACCGAGGACGCGAGCACCGCGCCGTCGGGCTGGTAGGTGAAGTTGAGCGTGCTCGTGCTGCTCGGAGGCACGTCGGCCGCGGCCTCGTTGAGGCAACGCTCCACGGCGGCGATGCGACCGCTGAGCGCGCCTTCGACGACGGACACCGCGTAGTCCGCGGGCTTGAGCACCATGACCTTCGTGCCCAGCAAGATCTTCGCCCGCGGCTTGGCACCGGCGTCCGCGGGTGCGCCGGCGTCGACGTGCTTGACCGGAGGCGAGTGGGCCGACGCCGGCGTGCGCGGCGCCGACGATGCGGCGGGCGGCGTGACTGCGCTCGTCGTCGCGACCGGCCCCGCGCCCGCGTCCTTTGCCGACGAGGGCGTCTCGGCCGCGCCCCCGCGGGTCCTCCAGTAGAGCGCCGT
>JAYVXL010000422.1:0-17528 GCA_043785185.1 Myxococcales bacterium | reverse complement strand
GTCGGTCGCGAGCGCGCGGTTCACGAGCCTTAGCGCGACCCAGCGCTGAAAGCCGCTCGGTCCCTCCACGCGCGCGAGGTGCACCGTCCCGATCTCGTCCTCCCCGAGGACGCTCAGCACGTGATGCCGCCCGAGGACTTTGATCTCGGGGCGCGCTCTCCTGCTGGCGGGCTCTTTGGGCACGGCTGGGGGCAGGATACCCTGCCGATCGCGCAAGGTCTCACACCGCGTGGCTGTCGGCGACCGACGGTTTACTGCCCGGGGGCCGCGCCCGCGTCTGCGCTCGCGCCGGTGGCCGCGCCGCTCAGCGTCACCGCGAGCATGGCGAGCGCCGTGGCCACCGCCGCGCCGAACATGAACGGCGCGCCCGAGCCGAGCGAGGTGTAGAGGACGCCCGACAGCGCGGGCCCCACCGTGCGCGCGAGCCCGCCGGAGGATTGGGCGAAGCCGAGCACCGCGCCGCGCCGCTGCTCGCCCGCGAGCTCCGCGGCCATCGTGGAGAGCACCGGCCCGTTGACCCCCATGCCGATCGCGATGCCGAGGATGCCGACGAGCAGCATCTCCCACCGCCCCGCGAAGGCGATCGCCAAGAGCCCGCCCGCCATGAAGAGCCCGCCCGCGCTGGCGAGGCGCACCGGTCGGAACACCTTCACGAGCCGCCCGATGAGCAGCCCCTGGATGATGAGCGTCATGACGCCAAAGACCGAGAAGCCGGCGCCGACCTCCTTCGGGCCCCACCCGAAGCGCTCCTTCGCGAGGAGCGCGAGCGCGACCTGCATGTTCGTCATCGCGAGGAACATCAGGAAAAAGAGCCCGAACACGATGAGGATGCGCGGCTCGCGGAGGAGCTGGCCGAGCCGCGCCGCCTCGGGCTTCGGGCCCGCCTCGAGCGCCGGCGCCGGCTTGCGCGTCTCCGGCATGAGGAAGAAGGCGGCGATGAGATCGACGAGCGCGAGCGCCGCCGCGCCCATCGGCGGTCCCCACGGGGCGACGAGCGCGAGCGCGCTGCCGGCCGCCGGACCGAGCACCATACCGAGCCCGATCGCCGCGCCGACGCGCCCCATTCCCTTGGCGCGCTCCTCCCCACGGGTGACGTCCGCGATCGCCGCCTGGCACGCCGCGATGTTGCCCGCCGTCGCGCCCGCGAGGATGCGCGAGATGAAGAGGAGCGGCAGGAGTCGCGCCTCGGTCGCGAGCGCGAAGATGACCATCGACGCCGCGTTGCCCGCGAGCGAGACGAGGATCACCGGCCGCCGCCCGAGCCTGTCCGACAGACGACCGAGCACCGGCGTCGCGAGCAGCTGCGTGAACGAGAACACCGAGAGGATGAGCCCGACCACCTGCGCCGAGCCGTCCATCGACTTCACGTAGAGCGGCAGCATCGGGATGATGATCCCGAAGCCGATCAGGTCGAGGAAGATGGTGACGAAGACGATGAGAACGACGCGATTCTTCACGTGGCGGGCGCTCTCCCTCTAGGGCTCATTCTCGGCATTTTCGCGGCGCCGTCACTTCTTGAGGAGCGCGAGGAGCCGGTCCTTCGTCTCTTGCGAGCTCCACACCGGGACGACCTCTTCGCGGAATTTGCGCGCGTCGGCGTCGCTCACGTCGATGACGCCCGCGCGCACGGCCTCCTTGTTGCGCGCGTACGCCTCGCGCGGGTACGAGGCGAGGCGCACGAGGTGCGCGCGCGCCGCGGTCTCCACGTCGAACGCGATCTCGTCGACGAGGCCGAGCTCCTTGGCCTGCTCGGGCGCGTGCAGCTGCGCGCCGAGGACGACCCGCTCGAGCGCGTCCGGCGACAGGCGCTGGCGCACGATCGCGAGCGCCTTCGGGGGGAAGCGCAGGCCGATCGCCGTCTCGTTGAGCCCGATGCGCAGCTCGGGATCCGCCGCGACGACGCGCACGTCGCACGCCAGCGCGACGATGCACCCGCCGGCGATCGCGTGCCCATTGATGCACGCGACGGTCGGGCCCGGGTACGTGTAGAGCGCGTCGAGCATCTCCTCGAGCGCGTTGAGGAACCGCTCGATTCCGCTGCGGTCGAGCGACGCGATCTCCTTGAGGTTCAGCCCCGCGCTGAACGCGCCGCCGTCCCCGCGGATCATCACCGGCGTGCCGGCGGCGGCCTCGAGCTCCGAGACGAACCACGTCATGAGCGCGGTCGACAGCGCGTTCCGCCCCGGCGCCCGCATCACGATCTCGTGCATGGATGAGCCCTCAGTTCCCTTTCACGCAGCCTAACACCTGAGGCCTGTCGGATCGGTGACAGTGGCGAACTTTTTGCCCGTGCTTACGGTCTCTCTTAGACGCATGACGAGCCAAGCCCAAAGCGCCATCGAAACTCCCATCCTCACCCTCCGCAACGCCGTGCTGTTTCCCGGTGTCGTGGTCTCGTTCGACATCGGGCGCCCCAAGAGCGTGGCCCTCGCCGAGCACATGAGCGCCCGCATCTCCACCTCCGCAGACCCGTCGGGCGTCACGCTCGCGGTCTTCTCGCAGAAGGACGGCCAGAAGGACGAGCCGACGGCGGACGATCTCCATCCCATCGGCGTTTCGGCGCGCGTCGTCGGCGCCACCCGCCAGAAGGACGGCACGTGGTCCCTTGTGCTCGAGGGCCAGGGCCGCCTCCGCCTCCACGCGCTCACGGTCGACGCGCCCTTCTTCCGCGGCCTCGTCTCCCCCGCGTCGACGGTGCGCGAGGACGACAGCGAGCTCGAGGCGCTCGGGCTGACCTTGCGCGACGCGACGCGCGAGGTGCTGCGGTTTTTGCCGGGCCTTCCGCGCGAAATGCAGAGCCGCTTCGACGCGATCGAAGACCCCGGCAAGCTCGCGGACTTCGTCGCGGCCTACGTCGACGCGACGGCCGACGAGAAGGCGGCGCTCTTGGGCACGCTCGACGACAAGCTCCGCCTGCGTGAGGTGCTCCGCTACGTCATGCGCCGCCTCGAGGCGTTCAAGATGCGCGACAAGATCAACGCGCAGGTCAAAGACGAGCTCGGCAAGACGCAGCGCGAGCACGTCCTCCGCCAGCAGCTCAAGGCGATCCAAGACGAGCTCGACCCCGAAGGCCACGACGACGAGAGCGCGGTCGACGAGCTCGAGAAGCGCGCCGCGAAGAAGACGCTCTCGGCCGAGGCGGCCGAGGTGGTCAAAAAGCAGCTCCGCCGCCTGCGCGGGATGCAGGCGCAGTCGCCGGAGTTCTCGATGACCCGCACCTACGTGGAGTGGATCCTCGACGTGCCGTGGACGGAGAAGACGGCCGACTCGAGCGAGATCCTCGCGGTCCGCAAGGTGCTCGACGAGGACCACTACGGCCTCGAGAAGGTGAAAAAGCGCATCCTCGAGTACCTCGCCGTGCGCAAGCTGAAGAGCGACAAGAAGGGGCCGATCCTGTGCCTCATCGGGCCGCCGGGCGTCGGCAAGACGTCGCTCGGGCGCAGCATCGCGCGGGCGACGGGGCGGAAATTCCAGCGCATGAGCCTGGGCGGCGTGCACGACGAAGCCGCGATTCGCGGCCACCGGCGCACGTACGTGGGCGCGCTGCCGGGCCAGGTCATCCAGGCGATGAAGAAGGCGGCGGCGATCAACCCCGTCTTGATGCTCGACGAGGTCGACAAGCTCGGCCGCGACTACCGCGGCGATCCCGCGTCTGCGCTGCTCGAGGTGCTCGACCCCGAGCAGAACGACACGTTCACCGACCACTACATGGAGATCCCTTACGATCTCTCGAGCGTGATGTTCATCGCGACCGCGAACCAGGGCGACACGATCCCCGGCCCGCTCAAGGATCGCATGGAGATCATCGAGCTGCCCGGGTACACGCGAAAAGAGAAGCTCGCGATCGCGCGGCGGCACCTCGTTCCCAAGCAGCTCGGCGAGCACGGCATCACGCCGGAGCAGCTCGACATGTCGGACGCGGCGCTCGAGGTCATCATCGACGGCTTCACCCGCGAGGCGGGCGTGCGCTCGCTCGAGCGCCAGATCGCCGCCGTCGTCCGCGCCGTCGTCGTCGGCCTCGCCGAGGCGCGGTACACGCAGCGCTCGGTCGCGACCGAGGAGGACGTCGTCGCCATCCTCGGCCAGCCGCGCTTTCGCGGCGAGATCGCCGAGCGCACGGAGGACCCGGGCGTCGCGACCGGCCTCGCGTGGACGCCGGTGGGCGGCGAGATCCTCTTCATCGAAGCGACGCGGATGCCCGGCAAGGGCAAGCTCACGCTCACGGGGCAGCTCGGCGACGTGATGAAAGAGAGCGCGCAGGCCGCGCTCACGTACGTCCGCGCCAACGCCGACCGCTACGGCATCGCCCCCGAGCTCTTCGAGAATAGCGACGTGCACGTCCACGTCCCCGCGGGCGCGATGCCCAAGGACGGCCCGAGCGCCGGCGTGACGATGCTCACCGCCCTCGTGTCGATGTTCACCGGCATCCGCGTTCGCCACGACGTCGCCATGACCGGCGAGATCACCCTGCGCGGCCGCGTGCTGCCGATCGGCGGCCTCAAAGAGAAGGTGCTCGCGGCGCACCGGGCGGGCATCAAGCGTGTGCTCGTCCCCGAGCGCAACCGGGCGGACCTCGAGGAGGTGCCCGCTGAGGTGAAGGCGGAGCTCGAGTTCGTGTTCGTCTCGAGGATGGACGACGTGATCGCAGGAGCGCTCGAGACGCCGCCGAAGGCGCGGACGGCGAGCCCGCCGCCCCCGGCGACGGGCTTTCTCGGCGCGTAATCGGCTGCGCAGCGCACAATCTCTGCCCCGTGACGACCGGGGGATTTCGTGCGATACCACGCGCGCCATGACCAGCACCAAGGACCAGATCGAGGTCTCCTACGACGTCGCGAACGAGTTCTTCCGCCTCTGGCTCGACGAGCGGATGCACTACACGTGCGCCGTCTATCGTGACGGCGACACGCTCGAGACCGCGCAGGAGAACAAGAGCCGGATCCTCTACGACTTCGCCGAGGTCGACAAGACCAAGCGCGTGCTCGACATCGGCTGCGGCTGGGGCGCCAACCTCGAGTACGTCGCCAAGCGCGGCGCAAAGGCCGCGCACGGCGTGACGCTCTCGACGGCGCAGCACGAAGAGATCATGTCCCGCAAGCTGCAGGGCGTGAAGGTGTGGTGCATGGACTACGCCGACTTCTCCCCCAAAGAGCAGGGCGAGGAGCTCTACGACGCGCTCATCTCGATCGAGATGATCGACCACCTCTGCTCGCCCAAGCAGGCGGCGGAGGGCCTCGCGGTGCAGATCTACCGCGGCTACTTCGAGAAGTGCGCGACGTTCGTGAAGCCCGGCGACTGCTTCGGCTTCCAGGCCATCCTGCGCAACCGCATGCCGCGCAACCGGAAGGACCTCGAGGACCTCCGCTTCACCGCGGACGTCATCTTCCCGGGCGGCTTGAACCCGCGCCTCGAGGAGCTCGTCACCGCGGTCAGCCCGCGCTGGGAGATCGTCGAGCTCCATACGCGCCGCGAGCACTACGGCAAGACGACGGCCGAGTGGCTGCGCCGCATGAAGCTGCACGAGCAGGACATCCGCGCGAAGTATGGCGACCAGGTCTTCGACGACTACGATCGTTACCTGTCGACGTGCGTGCGCGCCTTCGCCGCCCATTGGTCGAGCGACGTGCAGATGAAGCTGCGTCGCATCGACTGAGCCGACGTCAGGGCAGCGCCGCTCCGAGCTGCTGCTGCGCCATCTGCGAGATCTTCGCGACGTCGTCGTCGCCGCCGCCGCCCTTTCCAGGCGCAGGCGCAGGCGCGGGCGCGGCCGCAGGCTTCGCGGGCGGGTCCTTCGGCTTGGCGGCGACGGGCTCGGGCTTCGGCTTCGGCGCGGCGGCGATCGCCTCGGGCTTCGCCGCGGCCTTGGCGGGCTTGTCGTCGTCCGCAGCGGCCACCGCAGCGGCAGCAGGCTTGGGGGCCGCCGGCCTCGCGCTCGCGTACGCGTTCGAGGGCTTGACCTGCGGCTTCGGCGCCGGGTCCGGCTTGGTCACCTCGGGCTTCGGCTCCGGCTTCGGCGCGGTCTTCGACTCGTCCTTGACGTCGCTCGGCTTGCCGTTGTCGGCGAGCTTCGTATCGCCGGGCGCGGTCGCGGGCGCCACCGGCTCCGTCGGCGTCGCAGCAACGACCGGCTCGGGCGCGGGTGTCGGCGCCGGCGTGGCCGCGGCCGCGACCGCCGCGGGCGGCTCCGGCTGCTTCTGAGAAGCGGACCCCTTGACCGCCTCCCACGCGTGCCTCGCGTCGCCGTGGACGATCGCGACCGTCGACAGGCCGATGAAGACCCCGAGCGCGACGAGCATCGCCGACCAGCCCGCGGCTGTGCGCCGCTTCGTCTCGCGGACGACAATCTGAACCTTGCCGTTGGTCTTCACGAGCTGCGGCGCGCCCGGCTGCGGCTTCTGCGGAAGCGGCGTGACGGTGCTCCTCGCGACGGCGGGCTGCGAGCTGGGCGGCATCGGCAGCGCGACCGCGCCGACCGACGGGGGCGGTGCCCCGGCCTTCTGCGCCTCGAGCGCGCGAATCGCGAGCTGGCGAATGTCGTCGGGGATCGCCTGCTGCGCGTGGATCAACGTCGGGGGCGTGCGCAGGCTCATCTGCGGCGCCGCGGACTTGGCGGCGGCGGCGGGCTGCGGGGCCATCGCGGGCGCGGGCTTCGGCAACTCCATCAGCGCCGTGCGCTCGGCGCGCTCATCGTCCCTCGCGGAGAGCCCGGCCGCCGGTCGTGGCGACGACGCGGTCATGGGGTTTTGCTGGAGCAGCGTCTCGATGTCCTCGTCGCGGAGCTTCGGCTTCGCCGCCTCGACTCGCCGCGTCGCCGCGTCGATCTCGTCGTTGGTCGCGAGCGCGATCGGCGCCTTCACGTCCGCGCGCGGGATCGTCACTTCGTTCAGCGAGTCCTGCGGCGGGCGGACGGGCTCCGCGGCAAGCCGCGCGACGGGGTCGGTGCCGGCGGCCTTGCTGCTGCCGCTGCGGAGCCGACTCGGTCCACCCGCGAGGGCCTGGAGCCCACGGGTCGTCAGCTTCTTCATCACGAACACGCCGTTTCCGTCTTCGGGTTTCTTCACGTGGAGCAGACCTCCGGCTCGACTACCGACCAATATGATTGCACGCGGCGCGCCACGCACGCTCGAATTCTCGACACGGCACCGCCCGCGATTTTCCCTTTCGTACGCGCGCATACGACGCCGCCCCACCCCCCGATTTGGGGGCTCGTCGCCGCGATCTCTAGGGGGGTCAGCCCACGTACCGCCCGGGGGCGGGCGGTCATTCAGGGATGGCGCGGTACTGCTCGCGGACGATGACGCCGCGCGCGCCGAAGTTCGTCGCCGTCACGTCCACGGCGAGGTCGCGGAACCGGTACGCGAGCGAGCTCTGTGCCATCGGCGCGGAGGTCAGGTAGGCGCTCGTGCGTTCCCCGCTCGTCGCGCTGGGGGCGCCGCCCAGCACGCGCGCAAGGCGCTCGGACGCGTCCTCGAGGAGGCGCGACGCGTCCTCGGCGCGCGTGGCCTTGTGCATCACGTCGAGCGCGACGAGCTTCCCGGCCGGGTCGAAGACGAAGAACAGATCGTCGATCGGAACCGCGCCGTCGGCGAGCGCGGCGGCGTCAACGTCCAAGCACCGCAGCGCGGTCCCCGCGAGATCGTCCTTGCACGCGACGCCGTGGCCCCGCGTCCACGCCGTCACGTCCGTGCGCGTCGTCGTCCCCAGGGCGAACGCGAGCGCCGCACGCGACGGCGCGCGCGCCGCCTCCGGCCCGGGCGCGAGCTTCTTCACGGCCGCCGCGCGGTTCTCCTCGAGGGCTTGCGGCGTCGCGTTCGCGAGGACGGGACAGCCCCCGGCCGCGCCGCCCAGCTTCGCGAGCAGCGGCCGCGCCGCCCGCGTGTGCAAGAGCCCGGTGGCGGCGAGGACGAGCCCGCACACCACTGCCGCGCGCGCCGCTATTTTTGCCGCGCGGGCCCTCGGACCGAGCTGCGCCACGAGCGTCATCGGTGGCTCCGTCAGCCGCCGCCGTCCGCCGCGTCGCTCGCGCCCGCGTCGCTGCCGCCCTCGCCTCCGTCACCGCCGTCGTACCCCGCGTCGGGGCCGCAGTACCCGCCGCCGTCCGGAATGAGCTCGTTCGGGCAGCTGCAGTTCGAGTAGCTCTTCGTCTTGAGGTTCGGGACGATCGCCGTCTCCGTACCGGTGAACGTCAGCAGCACGACGGTGATGTCGTCGTCCGAGATGCCGCTCCCTTTGAGCGCGGCGATGACCGACTCGATGTACGCGTCGAAATCCGACTTCCGCAGGTGCAGATCGCGATGTGCCTCTTGCATCGTGCGGCACGCGACGCCCGCTTTGTCCGCGCCGTACGTCGCGCCCGGGCACTGGAAGAAGGTGGAGACCTGCTGCTCCAGGCACTGCGACAGGTGCGCGGTGCCGCTCTTCGGCGCGGCGAAATAGGCCGAAATACGGCAATCGGCGCTCACCCTCGTGAGGAGATCCGCGGTGACTTTCGCCGCCAGCGCCGGGCCGTTCGGGTACTTGGTGCAGATGGCCGCGCCCAGCGGGCGGAGCGTGTCCGGCGCGGTGGTCGCGTCGCTCGACGAGCCGTCCGGGCCGCCGCCGCCGCCGGTCGGGTTCACTTTGCCCGCGACCGTGTCATCCCCCCCGCCGCTGCACGCGAAGAGGAGGCCCATCGCCGCCGCCCCGGCCCCGAGCACCGCGGCCCACGACTTCGCCTTCCGTTGCGTGCGGCTCATCATCATCGTGCGTTCTCCTCTTGTCGATTCGATCCGTGGAAGGTCGGGCGGAGGGCGACGCCACCGAGATGCGGGGCCGGCCCATCTACGCCGAGGCGAACCGGTGCAAGATGCCGGCCCGCACTCCCCACTTCGGAATTTCGCCGCGGACGCCTCAAAAGAGCAACCTTTCGTCCGCCGGGCCGCACAGTCGCAGAGAGGAGGCCGAGCGTTCCGGGGTGAGAGCCCCCCGCGTGTTGGGCGGTAACCCCCAGGTCACATCGTGTTTCAACGGTGTAACGAGCGTTTTCGGCGAAATCCAAAGCGTTGCGCGCGCGGCATGAGCCGTGCAACCCAACCGCTCGATGCGCTCGCTCCTCCTCGTCTGCCTCCTCGCCGCGTCGACCGCGGCGTGCGCCAAGGCGGCTCCCGCCGGCGCGGGCGCGAGTAAGAGCAGCACGAGCTCGCCCGTCGCGGCCGCGGCGCCGATGCCGCCGACGGCGGAGCAGGTTCAAGAGAAGAAGAAGCGCCTCCCCGAGGCCGCCATCTACGTCGACGGCAAGCCCGTCGCCGCCATCCGCGCCGCGGAGCTTCCCCCGTCGCTCAAGCTGCACCCCTCGATGACCGGCGGCGGCCCGCACTACTACATGGGCGAGTACATCAAGGCGCTCGGCATCGACATCGCGAAGGTCAAGGCCTTCCACGTCTACGGCGGCGCGCGCGTCGCCGCGGTCGACGGCGACGAGTTTCGCCGCGTCCAGAACGGCATCCACTTCTCGTTCTCGCGCGGCGAAGGCGGCGGCAAGCCGCGCATCATGTTCGCGGTGACGAGCCTCAAGGCGAACACGACGGTCGACATGATCAGCGCGATCGCCGTCTACGTCGAGAAGGACGCGCCGACCATCCAGGACGGCGCGCTCGCGTTCGCCGACGGCAAGCCCATCGACGGCCTCCCGTACGTCCAGAGCGAGCTGTCCAAGGGCACGCGCGTCTACGTCGACGGCAAGCTCGCCGCGACGGTGAAGCGCAAGGAGCTCCCGAACGGGCTCCTCGTCGACAGCGACGTGGAGAACCCCCGCTTCTCGCTCCCCGGGTACCTGAAGTCGATCGGCGTCGACGCGAAGCAGGCGAAGGCGATGGACTTCCTGAGCGACGACGACGCGATCCTCCGCCTCGACGGCGCGTCGAAGGCCGCCGACGAGCTCGCCTTCGCGCTGCCGCGCCACAATCACGGGCAGGTCGCCATCCCCGCGGGGAGCGCGAAGTCCGCCAAGGTCTCTGCGCTTCAGATCTTCATCAAGACCGCGCCTCCGGCACGCACGATCGTGCCCGCAAAAGACGAAGTCCGCGATGACGCCAACAAGTCCGCGTCTGGCGCAGGAGCCAGTGGCGCGGGTAATGGCGGCAACGCGGACGACGAGCTGTAGACCGAAACAACCGCCCAACCGGGACTCAAAGAGGGCTACCATGAAATCACGTCACGTCGTTGGTATTGTCGGCGCTTCGCTCCTCACGCTCGTTGCCGCGGACGCGTCGGCAGGTGCAACGGCCCCTCAGAACACGGCCGTCAACAGCTCGGCGGTCGTCCTCCAGGCGGGCGGCGGCAACGAGGGCCGCCTCGACGGCGAGATGCGCCTCCGCGGTCCGGGCTTCGAGCAGACGGACGTGGTGACCCTCAACAAGGACGGCAAGCAGTTCGTCGTCCTCGTCACCATGCAGTCGATGACGGGCGAGTACGGCCCCTGGCAATGCGCCTGCTCGAGCTACGAGATGCAAGCGGTCGGCGCCCCCGTCGAGCGCGCGCACCTCAAGCAAATCTCCTACTACAAGGGCGGCGGCGAGCGCCTCTGCAATCACCCGCGCGCGGCGACGGACGGCGACAAGATCCTCTGGGCCTACGGCTCGGACTACAAGAGCAACAACCCGAACACGTACGTCGGCGCGCTCGACCACCTCTGCAACATCGTCGCGGCCCCCGTGATGGTGAACGCGAAGAGCACGACCGAGCTCCCGCAGCCCACCCCCGTCACCGCGAACGACAACAACGTACCGACGACGAACATCAACAACAACGACGGCGCGCCGGACCTGGCCTACAACGGCAAGGGTCAGTTCACCGTCGGCTACTTGAGCACGGCCGGCAACGCCACCGAGGTCTCCTACGCCCTCGGCATCCAGCTCTCGAAGGTCGACGTTCAGTACAGCATCAAGCGCAACTGGATCGCGCCGATGACCTACCCGGCGCGCATCGGCCGCCCGACCCTCAAGGCGATCGACGCCGACCGCACCCTCTTCTGCTCGTCGAAGGGCAACAACCGCCCGCAAGAGATCGGCACCGAGTGCTCGATCGTCGACGCGAAGAGCGGCAACATCCGCTGGAAGAACCTGATCGCCCCGTCGTACCGCGACCCGGACGACAAGGGCGGGATGATGCACTACATGGGGCAACCCACCGTCGCGAAGATCTCGGACACGAGCTACGCGCTCAACGTCGTCGAGTCGAACGGCTACGGCAAGAACACGAACCTGAAGGGTTCGAACGTCGGCCACCTCTACACGCTGAACCTGGCCGCCGACGCGCTCAACATCGACGGCCACATCACCGCCGTCGCCGCGCACGAGACCCACTCGACGATCTGCACCGGCGCCTTTGGCGTCGAGGGCGCTCCGCACGTCGGCGTGCTCAGCGCGGCCCCGACCGGCATCGGTCGCGCCGAGATCGTCATGGTCAACTACGACTCGGCGAACAAGACGTTCCTCTACAACGAGAACGCTCGCAAGTGGCCGATCAGCTGGTACGGCGACTCGGGTCACCTCGCGAACTGGTACGGCCGCAACCCGATGCGCCAGGGCCGTGACTTCCTCCGCTGCATCGGCGATGTGCCGAACCCCGGCTACCACGTCGACGGCGGCTACATGAAGGACGTGAAGTCGTTCTTCGTCGCGGCGGTGAGCGGGCGTGTTCCGGGCGACTACAAGAACTCCTTGTACCTCTCGTTCGTGCCTGGCCAGGCCGACAAGGTCCTGACCCCGCAGAACCCGGCCCCGGCCGATCAGCCCCCGACGCCGACGCCCGACACCGGCAACCCCGCCCCCACCAATCCGAGCGGCACGAACGGTTGCGCGTGCAGCACCCCTGGTACGCGCACGGATTCTGGTACGCTGTTCGGCGGGCTCGCCCTCTTCGGCCTCGTGGTCGGCGCCATCCGCCGCCGCGCCCCCAAGAAGGCCTGACGGCGACGCCGAACGGCTCCGCGCGAGACCCTTCACCGAGGTCATTATGAGATCGAAGGTCGCTCTTCTCCTCGCTTCCGTGTCCGTCGCCGCCATGATCGTAGCCTCCGCAGGCTGCAAGAAGACCTCCCCCGAGAGCGGGGGAGGGGCGACGGACAACGCGGACGCGCAGCTCGGCGCCCGGGACTACTTCGTCGCGAAGGTGTTCCCGCAAGTCTCGAGGGGCTGCGCGGCCTGCCACGGCGCGGGAGGCACGGCCTCGAGCTTCCTCGCCACTTCGGCGGAGCAGAGCTACCAGCTGATCACGAACTCGCTCGGGCTCATCGCCGAGCCGGCGAAGAGCCCGCTCGTCCAGCACGTTCACACGAAGGACCCGACGGTGGTGTTGTCCCCGGAGCAGCGCACCGTGCTCACGCAGTGGCTCAACATGGAGGCCACCGCGCGCGGGCTCGCGGGGAGCGTGAAGAAAGCGCCGACGCTTCAGGCCGCGTACAAAGCCTATGCAGACTGCATGAACTTCGACATGTGGTCGTACTACCGGGTCGGTGACCTGCCGTTCTCCCAGACCGACATCGACGGGCCCTGCATGGGCTGCCACTCGATCGGGCAGGGGAGCGCGTGGCTCTCCGCCGGATCGCGCGAGACGTTCGAGAAGGCGAAGGAGTTTCCGTTCATCCAAAAGTTCGTCGTCGGCAAGGTCGACAGCAATGGCAACTTCGACACGCTCGTCCCTGCCGGTCGCTTCGTCGACAAGGCGGATGAGCCGTGCCCCGCAGGAAAGACGGACTGCCACCCCTCGTTCGGCGTGCCGCCCAACGTCGCGGCCGCCCTCGACAACTTCGTCATCGGCACACTCCAAAACGTCGCGGCCGGGACATGCAATCAACCTTTCGTCATCCCCAGAGATGCAGGAGCCGTTACGGCGGACGGTGGCAAATGAGGGCCCGCTATCACATCGCCGCGCTGGTCACGGTGCTCTGCACGGCCGGCTTTCTCGCGAGTTGCGCGTCGAGCTCGGGCGACACCGCCCCCGGCGGCAGCACCAGCAGCGGCGGCGCCGACACCGCGGCGGCGAAGGCGTTCTTCATCAACAAGGTCTACGCGCAGATCGAGCCGTCGTGCTCCAAGTGCCACGCGAGCGGCGAGCGCGGCGCGCCCGTCTTCCTCGCGAGCGGCGCCGAGGGGAGCTACACGGCCCTCGAGGGCTCGACGGGGCTCATCGCCGACCCGAGCTCCAGCCCGCTCGTGCAACACGGCTTGCATAGCGGTCCGGCGCTCACGAGCACCCAAGGTGACCTCGTCAACCAGTGGCTCAAGATGGAAGCCACCGCGCGCAAGCTGAGCGGCAGCAGCCGGCCGGCGAACCTGCGCGCGGCGTTCAAGGCGTTCGGCGCGTGCATGGATTACACCGAGTGGCAGGCGCTCGGGCTCGACAAGATCGCCGAGACCAACACCGAGAACGAGGGGCAGTGCCTCTCCTGCCACATCAAGGGACAGGCGAGCCTTTGGCTCAGCCCGAACAAAGAGGAGACGTTCCTCAAGTTCACCGAGTTCCCGTACATCCAGCGGCTCGTCGTCGGCTCGGTCAACCCGTCCGGCGCCTTCGACTCGCTCCAGAACTCGCGCCGCATGATGGACAAGGGCACCGAGGCGCAGCAGGTCAACGCGAACAGCCACCCGCGCTTCGCGCTCAGCCCGGCGGTCATGGCGAACATCACGCAGTTCGTCAGCGACACGCTGAGCAACATGAACGCGAACCGGTGCCAAGGCGTGAAGCAGCCCGGCGACGCCGGCGCGCGCTAGAAACGACGAGCAGAAGCGCCGGCTAAGGCAGCTGCGCGCCTGCGGTGCAGGCGTTCTTGTCGACCGAGCCGGAGAGCCACGACGTGATGCACTTCTCCGTGTCGTCGCCCTTGATCATCACCGTGCCGCCCTTGTGCGTCTCGATGAGGAGGGGCTTCTTCAGGATGAGGAGCGAGTACGGGTTGCCGCCGAGGACGACCGCGTTGGTCTCCTCCGGCTCGACGGCGAGGATCGAGCGGTAGTTCGCGAAGACCTCGTCGGGCGTCGTCGCCGCACCGCCGGGGAGGATGCCCGCTTCGTTCGGCAAGCGCAGCCCGTTTTGGCTGTAGATGCGCAGCGCCTGCGACGGGTTCCCGTGGCAGTCGAACGAGCCGCACCGGCGCTCGAAGACGGGGTTGACGCCGCCGAGCGTCGCGGCGAAGTCGGCGGCGCTCGCGCCGTGCACCGTCACCTTCGCGGACGACGACGGGGTCGCCGAGCACGCGAGCACCAGCGCGCCGGCGGTCACGGCCGCGAGGGTTGCGAGCAGGAGCGGTGAGCTCTTCCGCGTCCGCGTGCTCATAGGCCGAGGTCCGGGTTGACGGGGCAGGTTTGGGTGGCGCCGACGGGATCGTCTCCCGCGAACAGGTAGACGTGCGGCATCGAGCCGAACTGGTTGTTGTCGTCGATGACGCGCACGTGGCAGTTGCCGCACGAGGCCTCGCGGCCGATGGGGCTCTTCATGGTGCGCTTCGCCGCGCCCTTCGCGACCCGGACGAGGATCGGAAAAGCCGGAGCCCACTCCGCCGGCGTCACGAAGAAGTTCCCGACGCAGTTGGTGGCCTTCTGGAACTTCGAGCCCTTCGCGTCGGTCATCTCGACCATCGCGCCGTCGACGCCGACGGTCCCGCTCGGGCCGGCGAAGATGGTGCCCGCGACGGAGAAGACCGCGTTCGACGCAGGGCCGTGCTCCTCGTGGCAGACGACGCACGGCTGCCCGGCGCGGTGGTATTGGCCGATCGGAACGCCGGTCACCTCTTTGCCTTGCGCGGCGACGGCGCCGTCGTGCACGGGGTCGAGCCCGCACGACGTCGCCAACGACGCGAGCCCGGCGATCGCGAGCGCCGCGCCGAGGTGCCGGATGTGGATGAAGGGCTTCATTCGAACTCCCCGTCCAGGCCTAGCGTGCCGTAATAGGCCATCCTCTGCTTGATGAAGAGCGCACTGAAATAGCGCGAGTACATGATGTCCGCTTGAAAACCGAGGCCGATCTGAACTTTGCTCTCCGGCGGCGTAAGCGCAAGTCGGGTGCCGGGGCCGACGGCGAGCGTGACGAGCGGCGACAGCTCGCGGTCGGTCGTGCGGTAAGCGGGCAGGACGAGCGAACCGTCGGGCGGCAGCGTCGCGGTGTAGACGCGCTGATAGAACGACGCGCCGGTCTGCGCGTGGAGGTGCGCGTGCGGCCAGACGACCAGGCTCCTCGAGACATCGAACATCCAACGCATGTCCGAGCTCGACGCTTTCACGCCCCACGTGTCGTAGTAGATGCGCTCTTCGAGCCGGAGCGTCGAGCGCCCCTTCATTCGCATGAGGTAGCGGCCATTCAGTGAGTAACGGTCGCGGTCGAGCGGCAGGTGCTCGAGGGGGCGAATCGGCAGGCGGTTCGCGTTGACCGACGCGATCGCGGCGCCGGGCGGCACCGACACGTTCTCGTCGAAGATGGGGATATAGCGGTACGGCTTGGACTGGTCTCCGCGCTCGAGCATCATCGTCAGGCCGACGACCAAGACCGACGTGGGCGACGCGACGATGGTGGCGCCGCCGTTGAGCGTGAGCGTCGTGTACTTCTGACTGAACACGCTGAACGGCGTCGTGGATCGGCCGGCCGTGTCGACGCTGTAGCCGATGCCGAGCGACGGCGTCAGCTGCTTGTCCATGAAGTCGCCGGTGGCGTTGAGGTTTACGCCGCGCGAGAAGTAGTCCTTCTCCGAGGAGCCGAACGCCGAGAGCTGCCCGCCGAACCGGCCGGGCTTGTAGCCGCCGGTCGCGGTGACGGCGTGCCGATTGTCATAGAAGCGGCGCGACGCGGTCGCGACCACGTCGGGTGACGCGGCGGTGAGCACGTCGAGCGTATAGCTCGCGCCGACGTTCCAGCCGCCGGTCGGCGAGACGATCGACCCGTGGATCGACGGGGTGACGACGTTGACCGAGACCGAGTCGGTGTAGCCGCCGAAATCGAGGCCCGCGCGGACGAGGAGAGGCTTCTCGTTCTTCGGGAGGCAGGCGCGGATCTCCTCCTCCGTCTTCGCCTTGAGCATGCACTCGAGCTCGCCCGGCGTCAGCGCCGTCGGCTTGAGACGAATCTCGACCTCCTGCGTCTCCCCCTCTTTGATGTCGATCGTCTGATCGAAGCTCATGAGGATGCCGGTCACTTGCCCCTCCGCGTGGGCGTGGTGCTGGCCGGGGTCGATCGAGAAATTCTGCGTGAGCTTGTCGTTGGGGACGGGCTTCTCGTCGAACGTCACCTTGAGGCCGCCGGCGCCGGCGGGGGGCTTGAACGTCACGTGCGAGATGCGCGGGAGCAAATCCGCGAGCTTGGCCTGCGCCGCCTTCATCAGCGTCGAGTCTTTGCGCTGGTTGGCGACCTCGAAGGCCTTCTGCGCGTCGCGCAGCGCGTCGATGATCCGGTTGGCCTTCTGCTCGCAGCCCGCGAGGTGCAAGCGCGCGCGCGGCTGCTCTTCGAGCTGAAGGGCGGCGCGATCTTTCTGGATGCAGTCGACGTAGTTGCCCTGCTGGTCGGCCATGGTCGCCGCGTTGGCGAAGTCGAAGGCGACCTTGTTCTGCCAGCCGGCCTTCGACGAGTCGTCCGGCTGCGGGTGCGACGCGAGCCACACTTTGTGCGCGTCCGCGAACCCCTTCTTCATCGCCTCCGTGACGCCCGTAGGCGGGAGCGACGCCGAGGCGTCGGTGTTGAGGGCGTCGGTGAAATCCTGCTTGGCCTCGTCGTCGCGCCCGATCTGGGCGTTGACCATGCCGAGGGCGAGGTGAACCGTCGAGACCGCGCTGCCGCCGCAGACCGGCTTCTTGGCGCACTTCTCGAGCATCGCCTTGAGCTTCTTCTTGGCGTCGCCGTAGTTGGCGTTGGCGATGTCGTCTCTCTGGATCTTCTCGACGGCGGCCGTCACCGACGCGTCGTCTGCCCGCGCGCGTGAGGGAGCCACGAAGACCGCCACCGAGAGCGCAAAGCTCCAAAGAACCCGCGAGAGGCGCTGAGCCACGGCCGTACGTTACTGGATCACATGGGATTTTGTTACCATTTGAGGTGAAATCCGCTCACGACGTCGCCGCCGTCCGAAAGCGCACCTCGAAGGTGGTGCCCGCGCCGAGCGTGCTCGTCACGTCGATGCGGCCTCCCATCGCCTCCACGAGGTGCTTCACGATGGAGAGGCCCAGGCCCGACCCGCCTCGGTCCCGTGACCGGCCGGCGTCCACGCGGTAGAAGCGCTCGAAGAGGCGCGGGAGGTGCTGCGCCTCGATGCCTGGACCGTCGTCCTTGACGCAGAGGACGGTGGCGGCCCCGTCGCGCGCGGCGCTGACGGTGACCTTGCCCCCGTCGCGGCCGTACTTGATGGCGTTGTCGACCAGGTTGAGGAGCACCTGCTCGACGCCGCTCGGGTCGGCGAGGACGGACAGGTCACCCGGGATGGCGAGCTCCAGCGCCGCGTGCGCTTCGGCAAGGCGCGCGCGCACGGTGTCGCCCACCGCGCCGGCGACCGCGACGAGGAGGACCGGCTCGCGCAC
>JAYVXL010000421.1:0-1697 GCA_043785185.1 Myxococcales bacterium | reverse complement strand
TGCCGTTGCGCGTCTCGACCGAGGAGCTGAACGTCTTCGCGATCCCGAAGTCGACGAGCTTGGCCTGCCCATCGAACGTGATGAACACGTTCTGCGGGGTGACGTCGCGGTGGATGAGGCCGAGCGGCGTCCCGTCGTAGTCCTTGAGGGTGTGCGCGTGGTGGAGTCCGCGAAGCATGTCGCAAATCACGCGCAGGTGCATCGCGGGGGTGAACGCCGGGGAGCGGCGCCGCGCGACGCGGGCCAACGGAACGCCCTCCAGGTAGTCCATCACGATGAAGTGACGCTTGCCCTCGTGGCCGATCTCGTAGGTCTGAACGATGTTCGGGTGGCTCAGGCGCGCCGCGAGCCGCCCCTCCTGGAGGAACATCTCGAGGAAGTTGGAGTCGTCGACCAGCTCCGCCTTGAGCTCCTTCACCACGAGGAGCTTCGTGAAACCGCCCGGCCCGTGCGCGACGGCCAGGTAAACGATCCCCATTCCTCCTCGGGCGATCTCCGCAACGAGCCGATACTTCCCGAGCAGGTTCATTGAACTTCCGACCCCCAGCTCAGGAGTGTCACATCGGGCCGTCGAGCAAGCAAGGACGCTCCCCCCTGCGGGCAGACGGGCGCGAAGAAAAGGACCCCAGCGTGCGCCGATGTGCCGAAAGAGCACCCGGGTCGCCGCGCGGTGCGAGGCCCGTGACGCGGCTTCGCGTACGCATGCACTTCTCGACGCGCCGCCGATTCGTCGTTGATGCAGACTCCTCGTGCCGGTCGCCTGCGGTAAGCTCCTTCTTCGAGTGGACCTCCAACTCGTTCCGCCCACCGAGAGGGTTCGAGAGAGCTTTCTGCGCGGGCTCCGTGAGTTTCGACACGAAGGCCTCCCGTGGTGGATCGGCGGCGACCTCGAGACCGTCGAAAAGGATTTCGCCGCATTCGTGGCGACGAAATTGGCCGATGCCACGCGGAGAACCGAAACGTTCGTTCCCGCGACACACTTGTGGGCCCTGATGGACGAGGGGTTCGTAGGGCGCATCTCCATCCGCCACGAGCTGAACGACGCGCTTCGCGCCGTCGGTGGCCACATCGGGTACGACACCGTGCCGTCGTTTCGCGGCCGCGGCGTCGCGACGGAGATGCTGCGTCTGGCGCTGCCGGTGGCCCGCGGGCTCGGGCTGGCGGAGGTGCTCGTGACCTGCGACGACACGAACGCAGCCTCCATCCGCGTCATCGAAAAAAACGGCGGCACGCTGCGCGAAACGCGGACGGTCGGCGCGAGCCAACCGCCGAAGCGTCACTACACGATCATCCTGCCGTAGCGCCGGGGCGCGAAGGCGCTACGCTGCAACGCGTGCGCGAGCGCGATCCCGCAGTCGAGGCGGCCCTCCGAGCGGCGAGCGACGAGAGCGGCCTCGACCCGGACTACCGCGACTGCGTGCGCCCTCTTCTGCGCGACCCCGGCGGCCGGTGGCCCGAGTGCTGCGGCGGAAGCTGCGAACCCTGCTCCGCGCTCCTCACCCGCGTGGCGTCGCGCACGCTGGAGCTGCTCGGAACGCCGCGCAAGCGCTAGACTCCCTCCATGACCCTCTCGCGACGTGGGCACATCGTCTGGATCGGCCTCCTCGCGGGGCTTCTCTGGGGCCCCGGCTGCGGCTCGAGCAAGCCGGGCGCCGGCTTCTCCGACCCCGACGCAGGAGGCGACGGCAACCTCGGCG
>JAYVXL010000420.1:0-5813 GCA_043785185.1 Myxococcales bacterium | reverse complement strand
GCGGCACCGCGCGCTCGTCGACGAAGAACACGTCGACGCGCGACCAGTCGATCTTCGGGTCCGCGCCGATGAGCGCGTACGCCGGGCGAGGGGTGCTGCCGCCGGACAGCGCGATCGCCGCGCGCCCGCGCGCGCTGATCGCGTCGCGGATCGTCCGCCCCATGCGGCCCGCGGCCTCTTTGACCGCCTGCGCCGGGTCGGGCGTCGCGATGAGAATCCCCGGGACCACCTTCGTCGTCATGTGCAGACCACCCCGTCCTCGAACACCTCTTCGGCGAACGCGACCGACTCGGTGAGCGTCGGGTCCTCGGTCGCCCGGCGCAGCGTTCGCTCGAGGACGAGCGCGCCGCGGTTGGCGCTGAGACGCACGCGCTGCTCGAGGGGCGCCTTGCCGTCGACCTCCAGCCGCCAGACGAGCACGTCGGCGTCGGGCGTCGCGTCGGCGAGCCCGCTCGCGAGCGCGCGCTCGATGGTGCCCTTGAGCTTCACGCCGTCGTGCTCGGCCTCGATCGTGACGCCCGCGAGCGCGCTCGGGGCGACCTCCGCCGGGCGCGTGACTGTGCCGAGGACGAGCCCCACGTTGCCGCCGTCGGGCCGCCTGAAGCGGAGCGCGCCGCCGATGCGCGAGGTCTTCCAGCCGAGGCGCGTCGCCATCCAGCCGAGGAGCAGCGCGGCCTCCGACCCGATGCGCGCGCCGTGCTCGGACGCTTGGCGCACGCTGATCCTCGTGACGGCGTGCGCGTGCGCCTGCAGGCTCGCGTCGTCGAAGAAGCGCGCCGCCAGCTCCTGCCACGTCGACAGGCGCGTCCACGCAAGGTCCGCGAGGTGCGGCCGCGTCGGGTCCTGGCGCGCCCAGCGCGCGAGGTGGAGCAGGCTCGTGAGCGACGTGTAGTCGGTGTCGAGCACGATGCGCTGCGCGTTCGCGGCGACGGAGAGGAACACCGGGTCCTCGACGTGGATGCGCCCGAGCCACACGAGCGACGTCGGGATTTCCGGTACCGAGAGCGCCTCGACCGCGCTGCCCACCCGATCGCACGCGCCGCCGAGCGCGACGAGCCGCACGCGCTCCGAGCACACGATCTGGCCGCCCTCGCCGGGCGCGCACACCGCGGTCGTGTCGGCCTCGAGCGCGTTCGCGCTCGCGTCGGGATCGAGCGCGACGATGATCGCGCGCGCCGGAATGCTCCGCGTCACCTCGTCGACCACCGGCGTGTAGAGCGACGCGATCTCGCGCTCACCCGCGACGACGACGAGGTTCATCGTGCACGCCCGTGACTTCGGCGGCTCGCCCGCGATGGCCGGCGCGGCCCAGATGTCGCGCAGCTCCTTCTCGATTCGCGACAGCACCGCGCTCGCCGGGGCTGGCGGCGAGAGGCTGGCGGTGCTCACGGCTTCCTCCAGCGCCGCCCGTCGCGGGCGAGCAGATCGTCGGCCTGCTCGGGCCCCCAGGAGCCCGACCCGTAGACCGGCGGGGGCGTGCTCCCCTCGCTGGCCCACGCGTCGAAGACGCGATCGATGTACGCCCACTGCTCCTCGACCTCGTCCCTGCGGGTGAAGAGCGTGGCCTCGCCGCGCATCGCGTCGAGCAGCAGCCGCTCGTACGCCTCCGGCGTGTTCGAGCCGAACGCCGCGCCGTAGCGGAAGTCCATCGCGACGTCGCGGAGGATGGTCTGCTGCCCCGGCTCTTTCGTCGTGAAGCGCAGCGCGATGCCCTCGTCGGGCTGGATGCGCATCGTCAAGACGTTCGGCGTGATGCCGCCGTCCGGCGCGCGGAAGAGCGTGTGCGGCACCTTCTTGAACTGCACGCTGATCTCGGTCACGCGCCGCGCGAGCCGCTTGCCGGCGCGCACGTAGAAGGGGACACCGCCCCAGCGCCAGTTGTCGATCTCGACCTTCATCGCCACGTAGGTCTCGACGCACGACGCGCGATCGACGTCCGGCTCCTCGCGGTACGCGGGCACCTCGTCGGCGCGCACGAAGCCGCGGCCGTACTGCCCGCGGATGACGTTCTGCGCGACCATCGAGCGCTCCATCGGCCGGAGCGACTTCAGGACCTTCACCTTCTCGTCGCGCACGGCATCGGCCGCGAGCGAGATCGGCGGCTCCATCGCCGTCAGGCAGAGCAGCTGCATCAGGTGGTTCTCGACGATGTCCTTCGTCACGCCCGTCTGCTCGTAGAACTTGCCGCGCCCCTCTACGCCGATCTCCTCGGCCACGGTGATCTGCACGTGGTCGACGTGCTCGCGGTTCCAGATGGGCTCCCACAGGCTGTTGGCGAAGCGGAAGACGAGGAGGTTCTGGACCGTCTCCTTGCCGAGGTAGTGGTCGATGCGGAAGACCTGCGACTCGTGGAAGACGCGGGCGATCGTGTCGTTCAGCTCGCGCGCGCTCTCGAGGTCGTGGCCGAACGGCTTCTCGAAGACCACGCGCGACCAAGGGGCTTGTTGCCCGCGCGCGCCGCCCTCGGCGACGAGGTCCGCGCCCTTCAGGCCGTTGACGATCGTGCCGAACTCGCTCGGCGGCACGGCGAAGTAAAAGAGGCGATTGCCGCGCGTGCCGCGATCGCGATCGAGGTCCGCGAGGTGGGCGCGGAGCTTCGTGTACGTCGCCGGATCCTCGAACGAGCCGGCCACGTAGCTGACGCCGCGCTCGAAGTCGCTCCACACCGCGTCGTCGATGGGCTTGCGGCGCGAGTGCTTCTGGATGCCCTCGCGCATCTCCGCGCGGAACTGCTCGTGCGTCTTTTCGCGGCGCGCCTGCCCGACGACGGCGAAGCCGCCCGGCAGCGCGCGGCTGACCGCGAGGTTGTACAGCGCCGGCATCAGCTTGCGCCGCGTGAGGTCCCCCGAAGCGCCGAAGATCACGACGGCGCACGCGTCGCCGGTTCGGTCGTCCACGAGCCCCCTGCGGAGCGGATTCGCCGTCGCTGCGGTCATTCGGGCTCTCTCCTCAGGCCTCTTCAGGCCTTCTTGACGGCGTGCCCGCCGAACTCGTTGCGGAGGGCCGCGAGGACGCGCATCGCGAAGCTGTTGTCCTGGCGCGACGTGAAGCGCGCGAAGAGCGACGCCGCGATCGTGGGCACCGGGACCGAATGCGCGATCGCTTCGTTCACCGTCCAGCGGCCCTCACCGGAGTCGTCGACGTAGGGCTTGAGGTCTTTGAGCTCCGGATCGCGCTTGAACGCGTCCTCGGCCAGCTCGCAGAGCCAGGAGCGCACGACCGAGCCGTGGTTCCACACGCCCGTGACCTGGCGCAGGTCATAGCCGAAGTCGGTCGCCTTCATCAGCTCGAAGCCCTCGGCGTACGCCTGCATCATCGCGTACTCGATGCCGTTGTGGACCATCTTGCAGAAGTGGCCGCTGCCGGCTTTTCCGAAGTAGCCGAGGCCGTCCTTCGGCGCGAGCGTCGTCAGCGCGGGGAGGCAGTGCTCGTAGGCGCCCTTGTCGCCGCCGACCATGAGGGAATAGCCGTTCTCGAGGCCCCAGACGCCGCCGGAGGTGCCGGCGTCCAAGAAGCGCAGCTTCTTCTTCCCGAGCTCCTCGCTCCGCCGCTGCGACTCGCGAAAGTTCGAGTTGCCGCCGTCGATGACGATGTCGCCCTCTTTCATGAGGTTCGACAGCTCCTGGATTGTCCCCTCGGTGGGCGGTCCGGCCGGGACCATCACCCAGACGGCGCGCGGCGCGTCGAGCTTCGAGACGAGATCCGCGAGCGAGCTCGCCCCCGTCGCGCCGTCTTTGGTCAGGCGCTCGACGGCCGCGGCGTCTCGATCGTACGCGACGACTTTGTGCCCCCCGCCGAGGAGCCGCTTGACCATGTTCCCGCCCATCCGCCCAAGTCCAATGATCGCGATCTGCATCGGCGTCCTTCTCCTGGTCCCATCTTGAAGGGCCCCATCTTGAAGGCGCGAGGATACACCCCTAGGTCCCGTCCGGAAGGCCCAAGTCCCCGTTCGCGCGTTCACCCGCGGAACGTGCGCTCGCATCCGTGACACCGAAGACACAGACACGCCACAGAGCCCCCCCACGACGAATGATCGAATCTCGCTCCATTACGGCCTGCGCCACCGCAAGGTGGGTTGGCGCGCACCTTGCGACGCGAGACGCGGTGCTTAGGTTCCGCATCTCACCTCAAAGAAGGAAGGCCACCATGCGCGACCGCGATCACTCTTCTACGGGCGGAGCCACCCGCACTTCACGCCTCCTCGGCTACGTGCAGGTGCGCGTCGGCTCCCAGTCGGTAGCGCTCCCGGTGCAATCGGTCGAATTTGCAACGAAGGACGACGCCCGCGTCGACGTTCGTAAAGACGTGGAAGGAAATGCGACGGTCGGCGGTCTCTTCGAGGAGGGTGGACAGCTCGGCATCCTCGTCGACAGCCACGCCTCGGACGCAGAAGTACAGGCACAAATCGTCAAAGCGTCGGAAGAAGCGGTTCGCCAGCTCTCGAAGCGCTACCTCAACTGACCCTGCGGCATCCAAAGACTGGGACTTGGAGTGACCCCGCGTTGACGACACGCCAGGCGCGGTCTCGCCAACGATTTTGCAAAACCTTTCCCGCCCTCAATCGTTAACCCCCCGAGAGGCATCGAGGACCCGGCCATGAACGACCAGCACAGCACCCACGCCAACGAAAAGACCACTCCGAACCCGACGGCCGGTCACGCGACCGCGACGACGACCGCAGAGAACGCCGCGCCTCGGCCGAAGCAGCGACGCGGCTTCGCCGCGATGGACCCGCGGCTCGTCGCCGAGATTGCCAGCAAGGGCGGCAAGGCCGCGCACGCCGCTGGAACGGCGCACGAGTTCACGGCGGATGAAGCGCGCGCGGCGGGTCGCAAGGGTGGCCTTGCGCCGCATACGCGCCGTCGCTCGGGGAGCGAGCCCCCGCAGGCGCCGCCCACGACCTGATCGCGTGAGAGATCGGACGCGAGTCCGACCCTCGCGCGTGGGCGCCCTCATCACGCCGCCGCGTCACCCTCGGGGGGGTTGACCGTCGGCGTGAAAGAGGCGACCACATTCGGCGTGAGCGATTTCCCGAAGGTTCTGGTTCATCACCCGCACGTGGAGGTCCGCGACGACTTGCTCGCAGGCAGCCCGATCGTGCGCGGCACGAAGGTGCCCGTGCGGCGGCTTTGGTCGTGGCACCGTCGTGGCATCACCATCGAGACGCTCCTAAAGCGTTACCCGCAGCTTGGGCCCGCGCGCATTCTGAGCGCGATCGCGTTCGCGTACGACAACGAGCCGCTCATGGCCGCGGACTTGGCGCGTGAGCGTGCGCTCGTCGGGCCCTCCGCAGACGACGTGCCCGGCGCGATGACGCAGGCGACGCTCTTCGACGAAAAGAAGCGGGAGTGAAGATACGGGAGTAGCGAGAGGCGCCTCAGAGCGTCCCGAGCTGCACGCTGGGCGCGCCCGTCGTGAGCGTCGGGACGACGACGCCTTCCGGTCCGACGAAGAGGCCCCAGAGCTTCTCCGTGCCGATGCGCTCCTGGACGACGAAGCGCTGCGCGTAGAGCAGCGTCGGCCGATACATGCCGGGCGGCAGCGCGGGCGGCGAGGACACGAGCTTCTCGCCCGGATCGAGGAGCGTGACCCACAGCCACGGGCGCTCGATGACCCTCGACCGCACGACGAACTGCGCGTCCACCGGCATGTAGGTCGGCCCGGCGCGGAAGAGGAGCGTCATCACCTGAGGCGGACCGTCCTCGAGGCGCACGCCGAGCAGCTGAATGTCGCTCGTGTAGTCGTGCGCGGCGGGATCGGTGAGCTGCTCGGTGACGCGCGCGAGGAGAGACGCCGCGCGCGCGGTGTCTCCC
>JAYVXL010000419.1:0-5819 GCA_043785185.1 Myxococcales bacterium | reverse complement strand
GGCTCGCTCGGGTGGATGCCCGGCACGTTGACGTAGCCCTCCGCGTGGGCGCCCATCGGCAGGAGCGTGCCGTTGATGTACGGCGCCGAGGCGCTGCCCTTGATGCTCGACCAGTTGTGGTTCTCCATCACCACGATGAAGATCGTGTCGACGGCGTGCCCGCCGTGCCCGCCGTCGGCGTGGCCGGCGTCGGTGTGCCCCGCGTCGTGGCCGCCGGCGTCCGGCGGAGGCGGAGTGCCGCCGTCCCCCACGTGGCCGGTCAGCGCGCAGTTCGTGCCGAAGCACAGATCGAGCACCGAGTGCAGCTCGATCCCGTTCGGCGCGCCGCCGCGCTGGCCGTGCAGCTTGTCGAAGAAGCCGACGCCGTCGACGCTGATGGGCACGTTCGCGGTCGTGAAGTTGCTGCTCGCGGTGAACTTCGCCGCGAACGTCGCGCGCGCGCGGCTCACCGCCGCGGCCCACGGGCTACCGCTGGCGACGCACGACGGCGCAGGGATCTCGACGTTCATCGTGCGCGTGCCGTCGCTCACGATCAGGTGAATGTCGCTGTCCGCCTCGAGCTTGAACTGCGTGAGCGTGACGTCCTTCAGGCGAAAGAGCTGCTCTTCGGTCGGGGCGACGCGGTTGTTCGACGGCGGGCTCGTCGGCGCGGGCAGCGCGAGGAGCGACGCGATCGTCGTCGGCTGCGCGACCATGTTCACGCGGGAGACGTCGGGATCGGTGCCCGTCTTCACGCCCCAGCGCTCGGTGCCGCAGCCGCCGACGAGGGCCTCGTCGTCCTCTTCGTTCGCGCTCTCGGAGGACGTGCCGCCGCAGCCCGCCCACACGACGAGCGCGCCGAGCAGCAAGAGCGCGAGCGCGGCGAAGAGTCGCCCGCGCTTCGTCTCAACTCGGTCCCGGTCCCGCAGCGCGACAGGCGTCCGGCCCGCTTCGCTCCGATTCTTCTTTCCGAAGGGCTTCATCGTTGTGGACTCCTCAACGCGGCGCAGGATGCCCGACTGTCGGCGGCAGCTTTGTCGCGAGATCGGCGCGTCGACCAGAGGAAACCAACACGCGGCGTGTCGCTTTCCAGCGACACGCGAGGAGGCGGGTCTGCGTAAAAATACATGGACCCTGCACGCACATCGGCGCCGATCCGAAATGCCCCGATCGGGCTATTTTATCGGCGTTGTGTGATCGGATCGATCACTTCCCACACGGTAGGATAGTGGGTGAACCGGCCTCACCGCAGGCGCCGCGTGCGCGAGCTACTTCGGCGGCGGCGCGATCACCGGGGCGGCCGTCGTGACGCCCGCGCCCGCGAACGCCAGCGTCGGGTCGCTCGAGATGAGGCAGCCCGAGCCGTCGGTGTTGAGGATCTGCACGACGTCCCCGCTGCGCGAGAAGCCGATGACCTTGTCCTTGTAGGCGACGATGCCGAACATGCTGCCGAACGACGCGGGGGACTTGGCGTTCGTACACCAGCCGCCGCGCACGACGGGGCCCCGCACGCTCTTGAGGACGCTCTGGGTGCCGGGCTTGATCGCCTTCACGTCGACCTCGATGAGCGTGTCGGTCGTGCTGCACGTCGGCGGGCCGCCCTTCTTGCCCGGCGTGCACGTGCGCACGGTGGCGAAGCCGACGGGCGCGCCCGCGTTCTCGACGAAGACGATGTCCCCGGAGAGCTCCCAGCGGTTGCCGTTCGCGTCGCTGCCGAGCGTGCCGACCTGCTGCGGCGTGCCGCTCGCCTGATCGATCTGGTAGAGCCCGCCGGCGCCGTCCGCCGCGATCAGGACCTCGGCGGCGGCGACGGTGTTCGCCGGCGCGACCGTGAGGCCGTAGAACCTCGTCTGCGGCAGCGGCCACGTCGCCATGCAGTGGACGGTGCTTCCCTGGATGATCAGCGGGAACGCCGCGCCTTCGCTGACGCCGAAGAGCTTGCCGTCGCGCGTGACGGCGAGATCGGTCATCGACTTGGCGTTGGGGCTGCCGTTGATGCAGTCGAAATCGCCGATCTTGGTCGGCGTGCCGAGCTTCTCGGGGTCGAGCTGGAAGAGCGTCCTGTCGGTGTGCGCGTAGAGGACCGTCGCGCCGTCGCCGGCGCCGCCCGACGAGCCGAAGCCGCTCGAGCCGCTGCTGCCGAGGTCACCCGTGCCGCCGTCCGAGTCGAAGCCCGAACCGGAGCCGTGGGCCGAGCAGGCGAGCACCAAGAGGGGCGTGAGGACGAGCGCGGGTCGGACCTTCATGGCGCCGGAATGTCTCGATGTCGCAGCTTTGATCACAAAACCGACGACCGCGCCCGTTTGCCGCGAAAAGCGCGGCTCGGCGGTCAGGAAAAAGTTCAGTTGCAGGGGCCGGAGCCCATGGCCTGGCCGGGGGCGGCCGCGTCCACGGGGGCGGCCGCGTCCACGGGGACCGTCACCGGAAGGCCTGCGTCGTTCGCCCCGGGGCCCGCGTCGGGCGCGCCCGCGCCGGCGTCGCCGCCGCCTGCAAAGGCGAGGAGCTCGGCGAGCGTGCCGTTGAACTCGTCGAGGTCCACCTGGCTCGGGATGCCCTTCACCGTGCCGGTCGCGCTCGACTGCCAGAACGCCCACTTCGTCCAACCCGCCGGGATCGCCGGGCAGGAGACGCCGTAGTTGGCGACCCAGAGCGGGTGCGAGGCGAACGTCGTGCTCGTGATCGGCCACGTCCCGATGCTCGTGTAGATGATCGCGGGGCGGCCCGTGCTCTTCTCGATCGCGGCGAGCCACGCGGCGAGCTTCGTCTCGCAGACGCTGGCGCTCTGCCCGTCGGCGGTCTCGACGTCGGCGACGACCGGCAAGTCGCCGGGCGCGAGGCCGCCGGCCTTCGCGAGCGCCGCGATCACGAGATTGGCCTGCGCGACCGGATCCTCGCTCGCGCGGAAGTACTGGTAGGCGCCGCGCACGACGCCTGCGGCCTTCATCCCCGGCCAGTTCGCCGCGAACTTGTCGTCGGGGTGGGTGAGCCCGTCGCTGATGCGCGCGAACGCGAACGCGATGCCCGCCCCCTTCGCCGTCGGCCAGTCGACCGTGCCGTCGAAGGTCGCGACGTCGACGCCCTTCACCGTCGCCGAGCCGGGGCACACGGGGGCGGCGGTCTCGAGCGCGGCGCCGGTCTGGCCGCACACCCGGTGGCTCGACGTCGAGCTGCATGCGCCGAGCGCCGCGGCGACGGCGAGGGCGGTCGCGGTCGCGGTGAGGACGATGGCGGGGACGCGCGCGGCGGACAGGCAGGGGTGCGGCACAGCTGGACCATGGCACGGCTCGCCGCGCGAGGCGACGACTTCGCGCGTCGGCCGCGCGCCGTCAGGCCGGGGTCGCGGCGGGCGAGGGCACGTGCGCGAGGGTCCAGCCCGTCCGGCTGCGGAGGAGCGCCTCGATCTCCGCGTCGGGCCGCGGCGTCGCGCCGAGGTGGACGAAGCGACGCGCGAGCCAGTCGTAGCGCCCGAGCATCAGGAGCAGCCACACGCCGAAGTAGTCGATGCCGCGGAACACGATCGCGCTCTCGGAGGCGTACGCGTCGACGTTTCGCAGGAAGTCGCCGGGCATGTCGGTCCAATGCATCGTCGCCTTGAGGTGGTGACCGATGTGGTAGCCGTCGTTGAAGCAGCGGCGGTTGTAGCCCGAGTCGATGCACGTGATGCTGTTGCGGTACTCGCAGCCCGGAGAGTCGCGGTCGACGAAGGCGTGCTGCGCCCAGTTGCCGGCCATCATCCCGAATCGCGTGATGACGAACGGGAGCACGAGGACCGCGACCGTCGCGCGCCAGCTCACGAAGAGCAGCGCCGCCATCACGATGAGGAACGACAGCTCGCCGACGACGCAGCGAACGAGCAGACCGCGCCGGTTTTTCCGCGCGAAGTAGCCCGAGAGCTCGAAAATCCCCACGAAGAAGAAGCGCAGGAAGTAGCGGATGAAATCGACGAAGCTGTCGCGCCGGTACCCGAGCGTCGAGCTCAGGTCGGCGGCGAGGTTGTTCTCCGCGTGGTGCATCCCGACGTGGTGCGCGAAGAACGTGTCCGGCGACTCGCCGAAGAACGGACCGAGCACCCACGGCACGAGCAGGTTGAGCCGACGCCAGCGCGCGTTGAAGAAGCGCCGGTGGCTGGTGTTGTGGAGCATCAGGACGAACGGGCCCATGAAGAAAATCACGAGCGCGAGGTGCAGCGCCGCGAGCCAGAGGCTGAACAGGCCGGGGATGAACAGCGCCACGCCGGTCGGCACGACGGTGAGCGAGATGCGCGCGATGAGGCCGACGAACGGCATGTCGCGCTCGTCGGCGAGCAGTCGTCGCACGAGGCGCTCTCCGAGCCACGGATCGACGCGCACCGTGTGCACTGGGTCTCGCCCCGTCAGCTCCATTCGGCGGACCCTAGCACCCGGGCGCGCGGGCGGCACGGGCTTCTCTTGGGCCGCTCCGCGCGCGTCAGTCCGGCGCGCCGGCCTCGATCCACGCGGCCGCGAGCTCGGCGCGGCGCGGGTCGCGCGCCGCGCCCGACGGCATCGGCGCGCCGTCGATGCCGCCGTCGCCGAGGAGCTTCAGGTAGAGGTAGCTCGCCGCCGGATCGCCCGGCGCCGCGCGAAAGAGCTCCGGGCGCTCGCTCGACCGCACGCCGACGATCTGCGTGAGCTCCTTGCCGTAGAGGATCGTCATTCCACCGCTCCCTTGCGAGTGGCACGCCTCGGCGCCGGAGCAATCGTGAAGCATGTCGCGCATGCGGGTCCCGAGCGGCAGGGTCGGATCGTTCCACGCGCGCGCCGCGTCCGTGTCGCCGCAAAGGAGGCAGCCGCCGCCGTCGCCGGGGTTCAGGGCCGCGTCCGCGTCGGCGTCCGGGACTGCGCCGGCCGAGCTGGGCGAGCACGCCGCACTCGAGGCGGCGAGGCCGGCCAAGGCTGCGAGCCCTGCGAGCAAACCTCGGCAAATTTGGCGTCTTTCCATCCCGTCTCGCTCGCTCAAAAAAACTAGCACGGCGGAAGGCGTGTGCCCCATTGCAACGTCTTCGTGACCGCGCGCGGAGACAGATGCATTCGCCGAAGATGCTGCTAGGGTCACCGCGTCGTGCGCGACCACCTCCGGTTCCTCGCCCTCGGTCTCTTCGCGTCTGCGTGTGCCGTCGGAAGCGCGACGGTGGAGGATAGGCTCACGCCCGACATCGGGCCGGGGCCCGGCGCCGACGCCAGCGCGGACGGCGCGTCGACGCTGCCAGGCCTCGACGGCTCGCCCACGGCGGACACGGGCAACGGCGCGGACGGCGCCGGCAGCCGCACGAGCGAAGACGCCAGCGGGACGCCCGACCCCGCCCCGCCCGACGCCGCGCCCGACACAGGCGCGCCGGACAGCGCCGGCGGCTGCCCCGCGTTCACCGGCGCGCTCGCGACGTTCGATCTCTCCTCGCAGCCGGGCAACGAAACGAGCGCATCCGCGACGGCCACCGCCACCGGCGTCACCGCGGGGCCGCTCACGCGCGGCGGCGCCTTGACGGCGGCGACGGGGAGCGGCTCGATCAACTCGGCAGGCTGGCCCGCCGCGATCGACGCGACGCGCTTCTACACGTTCTCCGTGACGCCGCCGGCGGGGTGCACGCTCCGCCTCTCGACGCTCGCCCTCGACGTGAAGGCGTCGGCGAACGGGCCTTCGTCGGTCGACGTCGCCACCAGCGTGGACGCGTACGCCAGCCACAAGACGGCCTCGGCGAGCTCATCGGGCACCATCACCCTTTCGGCGAGCAGTGGCGGAACGCTCACCGTGCGCATCTTCGGCTACGGCGCCACGTCGAGCGGCGGAACGCTGCGCATCCAGAACACGCTGACCCTCTCGGG
>JAYVXL010000418.1:0-5820 GCA_043785185.1 Myxococcales bacterium | reverse complement strand
CCATGCGCCATCCCACCCTGCTCCTCCTCCCCGCCCTCCTGACGCTCCTCGTTCCGCAGGCCGCCGCGGCGCAAGACGCCGCGCAGCCCGTCGAGCCTGCGGTGCCCGCGCCGCCCGTTCCGCCGCCCCCCGGCGACGCGCCGGGGACGCCGGTTCCGTCCACCGACCAGGCGCCCGCGCTCTCCGATTCCGGCGCTGCCGGTCCCGCCGGCGGCGCGCTCGGCGAAGACGGCCACCCGATGGCCGGCTACCACAGCGGCCTCTTTTACTTGCGCGACGCGAGCGACAACTTCCGGCTGCACATCCAGGGCCGGATGCAGGTCGACATGTACTCGTACCTCGGCGCCGGCGTCCCGGACACCGCGCTGAAGCCGACGCTCTTCCTCCGCCGCATCCGGCCCGAGGTCACGGGCGAGCTGTTCCACGAGTGGTGGTTCATGCTCGCGGGCGACTTCGGCGCGACCGCGCTCGACAACGTGAAGGGCACGGCCGCCGCGGGCGGCGCCGACCCCACGAAGACGCCCGACCCGGTGACTGGCCTGCCGCCGACGACGACCCGCTACGCCTCGGCGCAGACGCCGCGCTTCTCCGCGGCGGCGGCGGACGTGTTCCTGAACTATCGCCCGATGTGGCTCGTCAACGTGCAGGCCGGCCAGTTCGACGCGCCGTTCACGATGGAGAACCGCACGTCGGACAAGTACCTCCAGTTCATGGAGCGCTCGCTCGCCGTGCGCGCCGTCGGCATCCCGACGAACAAGGAGATCGGGGTCATGGCGTGGGGCGAGACGCGCGATCGCCTCTTCTTCTACTCGGCCGGCATCTTCAACGGCGACGGCCAGAACCGGCTCCACACGCAGGACAACCCCGAGCACATCGGCCGCATCTTCGCGCACCCGCTCGTTCACGCCGTCGACGACCCGGTGCTCAAGGACGTGCAGATCGGCGGCAGCGTCCGCTACACGTCCAAGGACAAGAAGTTCGTCGGCTACGACTACCCCGGCATGACGACGCAGGGGAACTACGCGTTCTGGGCGCCGAGCTACAAAGGCGCCGGCGGCTACACGCACATCATCCCGAGCGGCGACCAGCTCGGCGTCGGCGGCGAGCTGCGCGTTCCGGTGTCGATCTTCGACCTCACGGGCGAGGTCGTCTACATCAAGAACAACACGCGCGAGGCGATCGAGGGGTACGAGAGCACGAACACCGAGCGGCTCGGCGAGATGTCCGGCGTCTCGTACTACGCGCAGCTCGGCGTCTGGCCGATCGGCAACCGCGACGTCAACGGCGCGCCGGGCTACGAGAACATGCCGCACGTCGATTTCAAGAAGGCCGCACCGACGACGCCGCCCCGCGCGCTGCAGTTCCTCGCGAAGTGGGAGCAGGTCGCGCTGACGTACAAGAGCGCGAGCCGCGCCGGCGTCGCCGACGCGAAGAACGTCGACGGCGACATCAAGGTGAACGCGTTCAGCCTCGGCGTGAACTACTGGGCCACCAAGCACGTGCGCCTCTCCGCCAACTACGTGCTCAACATGTTCCCCGATTCGGCGCCGACGTCGGCGAGCGCGGCAGGCGGGCCCGTGCAGAGCGGCACGAACCGGGCGCGCGCGCCGGGCAACACGCTGGACAAGGGCATCAACGACAACGCGCGCGACAACGCTCACGAGGTCCACGAGGTCCTCTTCAGGGCGGCCATCGCGCTCTGACTCGATCTCGGCTTTCACGAACGAGCCCGTCTGCGAGCTTCGCAGGCGGGCTCGAGTGCATTTTGCACAATCGTTGCGGTCGCGGACGGGTCCCTTCACGAGGACCCTCGATAAGAGCGCTTCCTGAGCTTCGGTCTGCTCGGCGAATCGCCACACCGCGGAGGCAGTTCACCCAATGGTCACGTTCACGCCATCCGTGCGCCGCACGCCATCTTTACTTAGTAGCGTCATGGCACGAGTGCTCGTCGTCGAGGACGAAGCGGATCTCCGCGACATCCTCGAATACAACCTCACGGAAGCCGGTCACAAGGTGATGCTGGCCGGGACGGCGGGCGACGGGCTTCGCATGGCGCGCGAAGGGCGTCCGGACCTCGTGCTCCTCGATTTGATGCTGCCGGACATGGCGGGCACGGAGGTCTGCCGTGCGCTCAAGGCGGACCCCCTGACGCGCGCCACGCGCGTCATGATGGTGACGGCGAAGGGCGAAGAGATCGATCGCGTCGTCGGCTTCGAGCTCGGCGCGGACGACTACGTGGTCAAGCCGTTCAGCGTCCGCGAGCTGCTCCTGCGGGTGCAGGCGATCCTGCGCCGCTCGGTCGACGAGGCCGCGCCCGGTCGCGCGATCGAGTTCGGTAAGCTCCGCGTCGATCGCGACGCGCACCGCGTCGTGGTCGCCGGCGAGGAGGTGCCGCTCACCACGCTCGAGTTCAAGCTGCTGGTCACGCTGCTCGAGCGCAAGAACCGCGTGCAGAGCCGCAGCGTCCTCTTGAATGACGTCTGGGGCATCGAGGCCGACATCACGTCGCGCACCGTCGACACGCACGTGAAGCGCCTGCGCGAAAAGCTCGGCGAGGCCGGCCAGTATGTCGAGACCGTGCGCGGCGTCGGCTATCGCTTCAGCGAGACGCCGGAGAAGGCATAGCGTGCCCTCGTGAGACTCGCCGCCCTCAAACCCGATCCGAGCCCCGTGAAGATGCGGGCGACCGGACTCACCGTCCGCTACGGCGAGAAGGAGGCGGTCAAAGACGTCACGATCGACGTCCACGAGAACGAGGTCCTCGCCCTCATCGGCCCGAGCGGCTGCGGGAAGTCGACGTTCCTCCGCACGCTCAACCGGATGAACGACACGATCGACGGGGTCGCGGTGACGGGCGGCGTGACGCTCGACGGCCAGGACATCTATGGTCACGGCGTCGACGCCGTGCTCGTGCGCCGCCGGGTCGGGATGGTGTTCCAGCGGTCGAACCCGTTCCCGAAGAGCATCTTCGAGAACGTCGCGTACGGCCTGCGCATCGCGGGCCTGCGCGAGCGCCCGCTCATCGAGCAAAAAGTGGAGCGGGCGCTCCGCCAGGCCGCGCTCTGGGAGGAGGTCAAGGACCGCCTCGCCGAGTCCGGCCTCAGCCTCTCGGGCGGTCAGCAGCAGCGCCTGTGCATCGCACGCGCGCTCGCCGTCGAGCCGGAGGTTCTCCTCATGGACGAGCCCGCCAGCGCGCTCGACCCCATCGCCACGAGCAAGGTCGAGGACCTCGTCGCCGAGCTCCGTAGCGACCTCACGATCGTCATCGTCACGCACAACATGCAGCAGGCGGCGCGCGTATCGCAGAGGACGGGCTTCTTCTACATGGGCAAGCTCGTCGAGGTCGGCGACACGACGACGCTCTTTACCCGCCCGAAAGAGCGGGCCACCGAAGACTACATCACTGGGAGGTTCGGATGATCTCACGTCGCACCACGCTGGCCATGGGCGCCAGCTTCACGCTCCTCACGTTGGGCCTGCTCGGCTGCACGCGCACCGAGAACAGCCAGCCCTCGCCGGCGGGCAGCTCGTCTACGACCTCCGCGCAGCCCGCGGCGGCCAAGACGTCGATCGCGATCAAGGGCTCGGACACCATGGTCATCCTCGGCCAGCGCTGGGCCGAGGCGTACATGAAGGAGAACGCCGGCCTCCGCGTCGAGGTCACCGGCGGCGGCTCCGGCACCGGCATCGCGGCGCTCATCAACGGCAGCACCGACATCTGCCAGGCGAGCCGCCCGATGAAGGACAAGGAGAAGGAAGACCTCAAGGCCAAGCGCGGCGGCGCCGAGGCCGTCGAGACGAAGGTCGCCCTCGACGCGCTCGCCGTCTACGTCAACGGCAAGAGCCCGGTGAAGGAGATCTCGCTCCCGCAGCTCGCGAAGATTTACCTGGGCGAGACGAAGAACTGGAAGGACATCGGCGGCCCGAACCACGCCATCGTCCTCTACGGCCGCGAGAACAGCTCGGGCACGTACGGGTACTTCAAAGAGCACGTGCTCTCGAACAAGGACTTCACCGCGGCGACGCAGACGCTCGCCGGCACCTCCGCCGTCGTCAACGCCGTGAAGGGCGACGAGTTCGGCATCGGCTACGGCGGCATCGCCTACCTCGAGGGCATCCGCGCGCTCAACGTGAAGAAGGACGACCAGTCGCCCGCCATCAAGCCGTCGCTCGAGACCGCGCAGAACGGGACGTACCCGATCGGCCGCTTCCTCTTCTTCTACACGGCCGGCCAGCCGGACCCGACCTCGAAGAAGTTCATCGATTGGGTCGTGGGCGCGTCCGGGCAGAAGGTCATCGAGGACGTCGGGTACTATCCTCTCGCGAAGAAGTAGGTCACCGTGCAGCAAGCGCCGACCGCCCTCACCCAACCCTCCGGCAAACCCCGCCCTTCGATCATCGCGAAGGGCCGGGTGGGCGAGCGCATCATCGAGGGGGCGATCAAGGTCGTCGCGCTCGTGTCGATCGCGGCGGTGCTGCTCATCCTCTTGTTCGTCGGCAAGGAGGCGCTCCCTGTCCTGACGAGCGCCGTCGTCGGCAAAGAGGTGACGCTCGGCGGGATGATCGCCCCGATCGGCGGCATTTACGGCTGGCAACCGGTCAGCGACGTGCCCAAGTACAACATTCTGCCGCTCCTCGCGGGCAGCGCGAAGGTGACGCTCATCGCGCTCGTCTTCGCGGTGCCCATGAGCGTCGCGGCGGCGGTGTACGTCTCGGAGATGGCCGGCAAACGCTCGCGCGAGCTGCTCAAGCCAGCGATCGAGCTGCTCGCTGGCGTGCCGAGCGTCGTCATCGGGTTCTTCGCGCTCGTCGTGCTGTCGACGTGGGTGCAGCGCGCCTTCGGCGCCGAGCACCGCCTGAACGCGCTCGTCGCGGGCATCGGCCTCGCGTTCGCGATCTGCCCGATCGTCTTCAGCGTGTCGGAGGACGCGCTGCGCGCGGTGCCCGGCTCGTACCGCACCGCGGCGTTGGCGCTCGGCTCGACCAAGTCGCAGACGACGCTGCGCGTCGTGCTCCCCGCGGCGGGCCCCGGCATCGCCGCCGCCATCGTGCTCGGCTTCGGGCGCGCCATCGGCGAGACCATGATCGTCGTGCTCGCCTCCGGCAACGCCGCGCTCCTCGACACGAACCTCGACCACTCGGCGCGCACGATCACCGCGACGATCGCGCAGGAGCTGGGCGAGGTCGTCGTCGGCAGCCCGCACTACCACGTGCTCTTCTTTCTCGGCGCGCTCCTCTTCGTCGCCACGTTCGCCGTGAACTTCTTCGGCGAGCGCATGGTGCACGGGATGCGCACCAAGCTCGGTGGCTCGCGATGACCGCCGGCGTGCACGTGACGGCGGCGAGCCACGCCTCGTCGTCCTGGGCCACCGGTCGGCGCAGCCGCGTCGGCGATCGGCTCCTCACCGGGCTCACGGTCGCGGCGACGATCATCATCCTCATCATGCTCGGCGTGATCCTCGTCGACGTGATCGTGGGCGGCGCGAAGGTCATCTCATGGGAGTTCGTCAGCGCCGCGCCGACCAAGGGCATGACGGCGGGGGGCATCTTCCCTGCGATTTTCGGGACGGTCGCGCTCACCCTTCTCATGACACTGGCGGCGGTGCCGGCGGGCGTCGCGACGGCGGTGTACCTCGCCGAGTACGCGCCGGCGTCGTCGCGGCTCGCCCGCGCGATCCGCGTGTGCATCGCCAACCTCGCCGGCGTGCCGTCGATCGTGTTCGGCCTCTTCGGCCTCGGCTTCTTCATCTCGACGGTCGGCCGCGCGATCGACGACGTCGCGTTCCACGGGCAGCCCACGTACGGCAAGCCCTCGCTCGT
>JAYVXL010000417.1:0-17651 GCA_043785185.1 Myxococcales bacterium | reverse complement strand
GCCGCCACGCCGTCGGCGGCAGGCGACGCGGTCGCGACGTTTCCCGCGAGCGTCCCGCGCGTCTGGATCTGCACGGCGCCGACGTCCATGGCCATGGCGCCGAGCATCGGAAGGGTGGAGGTGACGCGCGGGTCGTCGCGCAGCTGCCAGTAGGTGACGCCGCCGCCGAGGTGGAGGCGCCGCTCGCCGTCGGCCTCGTGCTCGTAGATGGCGCCGAGCTCGGTGACGGCCGTGACATCGACGACGAGATCGACGTCGCGCGCCTTCGCGACGGGCATGAGGTGGCGATCGACGATGACGTCGGTGCCGCCGGCGAGCACCGACGCGACGCGCCCGTCGCGTCGGGCTTGGGCGAGGAGCGCGCACGCCTCGGCGAGCGTCTTGGGGCGGACGAGCTCGGTGCGGGCGAGGCCGGCAGGTGCGTGCGCGGTCACGAGGGCGTCCTCTTCGCGGCGTCCTTCGCGCGGACCGCGGCGGCGGCCGCCTGGATCGAGTCGACGATGCGCTGGTAGCCGGTGCAGCGGCACAGGTTGCCGGCGATGGCGTCGCGCACGTCCTCGTCGGTCGGCCGCGTGGTCCGCCGGAGCAGCGCCTCGGCGGCGACCAGCATCCCCGGCGTACAAATGCCGCACTGCGCGCCGCCGTCTTCGACGAAGGCACGCTGCAGCGGGGAGAGCTCCTCGCCGTGCGCGAGGCCTTCGACGGTCGTGACCTCGCGCCCTTCGCACTGCCCGACGGCGACGAGGCACGCGTTGACGAGCACGCCGTCGAGGAGCACCGAGCACGCGCCGCACTCGCCCTCCCCGCAGCCCTCTTTCGTGCCGGTGAGGCCGAGCGGGACGCGCAGGACGTCGAGGAGGCGCGCCATCGGCGGCGCGTCGGTCTCGCGGGGCTCGCCGTTCACCTTGAGGCGAATCATGCGCGCGCTCCGTCGCGGGCGCGCGCGCGCGTCGCGCGGAACAAGTCCTCCGGGAGCAGCGGCAGGTCATTGCACTGTGCACCAATCGCTTGCTCGACCGCGGCCGCGATCGCCGGCGCTCCGCCGTCCATCGGTAGCTCGCCGACGCCCTTCGCGCCGCTCGGCCCGCCGGAGAACGGGTGCTCGACGAGGAACGTCGTGAACGGAGGCGCGTCCTTGCTCGTCGGGATCACGTAATTGGTCATCCTCGGGTTCATGATGTGCCCGTCCTTCCAGACGACGTTTTCGTAGAGCGCCCAGCCGATGGCCTGCAGCGTGCCGCCCTCGACCTGGCCAGCGCACATGAGCGGGTGGATCGCCTTGCCGATGTCCTGCGCGGCCCAGAAGCCGAGCACCTTGGTCTCGAAGGTGTCGAGGTCGACCTCCACCTCGGCGATGTCGCAGGCCCACGCGTAGCAGGGGTACGCGTCGCCGCGGTACGTCACGTCGTCGAACTGAATCTTGAGCGGCGGCTCGTACTCGACGAGCGCGCTCACCTTCTCCTTCGCGAGCAGCGCATCGGCGAGCGTCGCGAAGTCCCCCGCGCCGTTGCCCGAGGCGCGCACGCGATCGGCCACGATTTTGGCCGCTTTGCCGACGATCGAGCCGACGACCATGACGGTGCGCGACGCGACGGTGGGGCCGGAGTCGGGCACGTTCGAGGTGTTCGGCGTCTCGACGACGATCGTGTCGAACGGCCGTTCGGCGGCGTCTGCGGCGATCTGCCGGAAGATCGTCTCCGTCCCCTGGCCGATGTCGGTCGACGCGCTTCGGACGCGGAGTTGGCCGCCCGCCTCCAGGTCGACCTGCACCTTGCCCTTCAGGCGCCGCTCCCCGCTGCCGGTGAAGCCGGCGCCGTGCATGAAGACGCACGCCCCGATGCCGCGGCGGGTCCGCGCGCCGGGCGCGGACGGTTTGCTGTATTCTGCACGTTTCTTGAAGTACTCGCTAGCGGCAGTGGCCTTCTCGATGCATTCGACGACGCCGACGCTCTCCGTGAGCGTCTGCCCGGTGACGGTGACGCTCCCGATGCCGAGGACGTTCTTCTGGCGGAGGGCGAGCGGGTCCTGGCCGAGCTGCTCGGCGAGGCGGTCCATGTGGCGCTCGATGGCCCAGATCGTCTGCGGCGCGCCGAAGCCGCGGAAGGCGCCGTTCGGCGGCGTGTTCGTCGCGACCGCCCAGCCGTGCACGCGCGCGTGCTTCCACTTGTAGGCGCCGGCGGAGTGGAGAATGCCGCGCGACAAGACGACGGGCGTGAGCGTCACGTACGCGCCGCCATCCATCGCGCACTCGATCTTGAGCGCGACGAGCTCGCCGTCCTTCGTGCACCCGGTCGTGACCTCGACGCGCGCGGGGTGGCGCTTCGTCGTGGCCTCGATGTCTTCTTTCCGGCCGTAGATCATGCGCACGGGCTTACCGGCGACCTTGGACAAGAGCGCGGCGTGCGCGGCGAGGATGCTCGGGTACTCTTCTTTTCCGCCGAAGCCGCCGCCGGTGACGGCCTGCCCGACGTGCACGCGGTCGCCCTCGAGGCCGAACGCGCGCTTCATCGCCTTGTGCACGTAGAACGGGCACTGCAGCGAGCCGGTGACGTGAACGCCGTCGTCCTCCCAGTGCGCGATCATGCCCTGGGGCTCGATGTACATCTGCTCTTGGTGGTGGACAGCGTAGCGCCCCGTCAAGACGACGTCGCACGCGGCGATGAGCGCGTCGATGCTCTTGCCGCCGAGCTCGTGCTCGATGACGTAGCGCTTCTGGACGTTGTCCTTGCCGTAGATGATCTGCGTCTTCTTCTCGGCGTCCTCGATCGACAGGACGGGGGGCAGCGGCGTCACGTCCACGGTGATCGCGGCGAGCGCCTTCTGCAGGCGCACCGGATCGTCGCACGCGACGAGCGCGACGGGCTCGTAGACGTGCCGGATCTCGCCGTGGGCGAGGAGCGGCTGGTCGTCCTCGATGAGGGCGACGACGTTGTCGCCGGGGATGTCGGCCGCGGTGACGACGGTGATGCCCGTCCAGTCGAAGCTCGGGTCCTTCGTGATGCCGCGGAGGGTGCCGCGCGCGACGGCGCTGCGGACCGTGGCGCCGAAGAGCGCGCCGGGGCTCGCGAGATCGTCCACATAGGCGGCCCGCCCCATGACCTTCGCGCGACCGTCGACGCGCGAGACGTTCCTGCCGACGGGGCTCTCCACCTTGCTGGTCAACCTGGCCTCCTCCGCGATCGCGCCGGTCGAGCGGTTTCGGCCCGGCGAGGAGGGGAAGATACCGCGTTTTTGCCGGGCAATTTGGACAAAATCGCGTCCTTCGCGCGCTTCGCGCCGTTCTCCGCCCAGGCGTCCCGCGCGAGCGCGTCGAAGCGGCGCGGGCGGGCCACGGCCGCGAGCTTCTGCTGGCGCGAGAGCGCTTTCACCGCCAGCTCGAGGCGCAGCGCGTGCCCGTGGTCCTTGCATCGACGCGTGAGGAGGAGGGTGAGCGGCCCCCGGCCGCGCGTGTAGCGCGCGCCTTTGCCGGCGTCGTGGGCTGCGATGCGCGCGGCGACGTCACGGGCGATCCCGCAGTAGAGCGAGCCGTCGGCGCAACGGGCGAGGTAGAGGTGCCAGGTCGCCATTGAGCTCGAAGTCGGTCAGGCCGGCGCGTCGGACGTGAGGGGTCAGGCGAACGTGGGCGGGCTGCCCGTCAGCGCGACGACGTCGTCGGGCGTGTCGAGGTCGAGCCCGACGCGCGGGTCATCGACCTCCACGCGCGCGCGCGTCGCCTCGTGCTTCGCCAGGACCTCGCGCAGCGGCGGGGGCGGCGCCGGATCCTTCGACGCGTAGGGAGCGAGGACGGCCGCCGCGCATGCCACCGGGTGACCGCCTTTGCCCGCGCGGTGCGGCGTGGCAACGGTCGCGCCGGCGTCGAGCGCCGCGAACAGCGCGTTCAACGTCGCGACCGAGACCGGCGGGCAGTCCACGGGCGTCACCAGCACCCGGACGTCTCCACGCATGCCGACCTTGCGCGCCGCCGCCTGGAGCGACTCCGCCTGCCCCGCCGTTTGCACGGCGAGCACCGTCGCGCGCGGCAACTCGCCGAGGCGCCCGGCTGCGGCGGGCCGTACCACGACGACGGCCCGATCGCAGCCAGCCTCCAGCGCGCGCGCGACGTGGAGCGCGGCGAGCGGGCTGCCGTCGACGCGCAGGAGCGCCTTGCTTCCGCCCATCCGCTCCCCCGCCCCGGCGGCCAGGATGATTGCGACCCGAGTGCTCACTGGCACGATGAGTATGTACCCGGGACATTGGTGAGGTTGGTCGTCTGGCAGGTCTTGCCGGCCGGGCACGGCGTCGCGGCCGTAGGATCGCACAGGACCGCCTGGTTTGCGGCGACGCACGAGCCGGTGTCCTGGCAGCTCACCTGGTTTACCGCCGTACCGGTGAGCTCGACGCAGCAGTACTTCCCGGAGCCCGCACAGTCGGCTGCGACCGCGCAAGGGATGGAGAGGCCCGCCGCGCAATTGCCCGCGCTGCACGTCGAAGTGCCGCCGCTCACGTAGCAACAGATCGGTGTTCCAGCGCTGCAGGAGAGCCCGGCGCCGCAAGCGATCGAATTGACCGCGCCGCCGGTGTCGGGCGCGGCGTCGCGCGGTGACCCGCCGGAGTCATTGCCCGGGTTCGCGTCGCTCGGCGGCGGCGCGGTATTCTCCTCCCCGGCGGCGCCGTCGGTCGCGGGCGTCGCACCGTCGGTTCCGCCTCCCCCGCCGTCGCTGCCACCGCCCGTCGACGGAACCTGCTGGAAGTCCCGATCGAGATCGAGGATCGCCGTGCAGCCGCCCAGGGCGAGCACCACGAGCACGGACGCCACCTCGAGCCTTCGTGTCAAAACGTCCCCCGCGCGCCTACGAGGCCGCCGGTTCCCCGCTCCGCCCCCGCGACGACGGGCATCCACCGAGGGCTCGCGCTTGCCGACTTCGCCCCTGCGGAGTCGCTAAGGAGGGTGTACAGCGCCACGCCAACGCCAATCGCGCCGAGCGCGAAGCCGCCCGTAGATACCCAGCCGAACGCCTTGCCCTGATCGCCGGCCCTCTTGCCCTCGCCGTCACAGAGGGCGTCGATGCAGCGCGCGTCGACGACCTTGGCCTTGCTGATTGCCTTGAAACCGAAGACGGTCCCGACCGCAAGGCCCGCGACGCCCACGCCGCCGGCGATGAACGCGGCGGTGTGTGAGACTGGCTTCGGTGGCGGCTTCGGCGCTTCCGGCAGGGCCGGCTCCTGCCTTGCGGACTGTGGCGCCGGCGGAGGCGCCACCTCGGCGGGGGCGGGCTCACCCACCTTTGAAGGGAGCGTGAGCTGCACGCGCTTGTTCTCGCCGGCGGCGAGCGACACCTTGGTCTCGACCTTGCCAAGATCCGGCACTTCGAGAGTGACGGCATGATCGCCAGGTTGGACGCGCACGTCGGCGAGGAAGGGCGCCACCCGACCGTCGAGCTTCACGATGGTGCCGTCGGGCGCGCTCGGCGGCATCAAGAGCGTGAGCTGCGGCAGCGTTTTTTCGAGCGCCTCCACCTGTTGCCCCGCTAGCTTGCGGCGTTCGGCCTCCGTCTTCTGCTCGGCGGACGACGCCAGCTCGAAGCGCTCCAGGTAGGCCCTGAAATGCTCGAGCGCGGCCGAGAAGCGCGCCTGTTTGTTCTTGCACTGGGCAACCGCAAAGAGCGTCGCGAGGCGACCCTCCTTCTCGTAGCTCTTCTCGAGCATCGGGCACGCTTGCGCGAGCTTGCCCGCATCCATCGCGGCGACCCCCTTTCTATAGAGGGTGCCGGCGCCCTGGGCGTGCGCGACCGACGGGGCGATCGCGAGCGCCAGGATGACGGAGACCGTGCCGATTTTCATGGATCGCGGAGTTAGTGGGCCACTGAGGCGCCGAGGTTGCAAGCACCAGGTTGTGGTCGCACCGGCGCCCACATGCAAAGTGTACCCGCGGCGCGCCGCCGCGTATTGTAGCGTGCGATGCGGCCGCCGATTCTGCCCGACTTCGACCCGAGCCAGGTGCTCGTGATGATCCTCGCTGGTGGAGAGGGGAAGCGTCTGCATCCGCTGACGCTAGACCGCGCCAAACCGGCGGTCCCGTTCGGAGGTCGATACCGCATCATCGACATCGTCCTCTCGAACTTCGTCAACTCCGGGCTCGCGCGAATCAAAGTCCTCACGCAATACAAGAGCGCGAGTCTAGAAGAGCACATCGCGCGCGTGTGGCGCCTCTCCCCGATTCTTGACCAGTTCATCGAGGCGATCCCGGCGCAACAGCGAACGGGGAAGCAGTGGTATCGCGGCTCCGCAGACGCGGTGTATCAGTGCCAGCACGTCATCGACGACGAGACTCCCGACTACGTCGCGATCTTCGGCGGCGACCACATCTACAAGATGGATGTGCGCCAGATGATCAGCTGGCACATCCACGAGGAGGCCGAGGCCACAATCGCGTGCATTCCCGTGCCGCGCGCAGAAGCGCGCGAGTTCGGGGTCGTGGAGACGGACGACAAGGGGCGCGTCATCGCATTTCACGAGAAGGTCGAAAGCCCTCCAGCAATGCCGGAGAACCCCGACATGTGCCTAGCGTCGATGGGCAACTATGTCTTCGACACCGAAAGTCTGATGCGCGAGCTAGGCGACGACGCGCCGCGCGAAGAAAGCAAGCACGACTTCGGACACGACATTCTTCCGCGCATGGTCGCCGCGGGGAAGAAGGTCGTCGTCTACGATTTCGCCAAGAACGACGTGCCGGGCGAGGACGCCCTGGGGAAGGGCTACTGGCGCGACGTAGGGACGCTCGAAGCGTATTGGCAGGCGCAGATGGACCTCATCGAGATCCAACCGAGCTTCAACCTGTACAACACGCGCTGGCCGATCCGAACGGGCGTGACCCACGACCCCCCGGCCAAGTTCGTCTTCCGCGACGAGGCGCACGCGCGTGTCGGCATCGCGACCGACTCGCTCGTCAGCCACGGCTGCATCATCTCCGGCGGGCGGATCCACCGAAGCGTGCTTTCCGTTGGATGCAGGATCAACTCATTTAGCGAGGTCGAGGAGAGCGTGCTCTTCGAACGCGTGCGAATCGGGCGACACGCCCGCCTCAGGCGGTGCATCGTCGACAAGGACGTCGAGATCCCTCCGGGCGCGGAGATTGGATTCGACCATGAGCGCGATCAACGGCGCTTCGAGGTCACGAGCGGGGGGGTTGTAGTGATTCCGAAGCGGGCGAAGCTCGAGGAGGGCTGAACCCGTAGGCCGGGCTTGAGGATAGGGTGTCCCGGGACGGGGGGGCCGGTCACCTGGACGATTCTCCGGCGGTGGGGTGGCGCGCTGCGGCCGCCGCGACAGCGAGGCGATTCGTTAGCAAGCTAACGGACTTCGACGTTGGCAGCGCAAGTGCCGAAGCCGAGGGGACGACCGGGTTGGGCTCGGCACGCTGCCTGCTCAGACCAACCTCATGCACCCCCTCTCGTTCGCCATCAAGCGCGCGCACCTTCGGGTCGTCGCCGTCTCCTCCAAACTCTCCCTCCCTTTCGGTCTCACTCCCGCGCGTTTCGACCTCCTCTTCACCGTGCGCGAAATATGCCCATTCGAGCCGCGACAGCGGGACCTGAGTCGAATCCTCGGCCTCTCCGCCGCGACCGTGAGCCGCATGCTGAGGTCACTCGAGTCTCTCGGTTTGGTCCGCCGTCGCCGACGAACGGAGGACCTTAGGACCAACGCGGTGCACCTTACGGCGGAGGGCCAGCACCGTGTCCGGCTGTTCCTCCAAAGGGCGTTGCGGCCCGGTGCTCTGCGACGCCGTTTCGAGAGCGGGTATCGCCTTCGGCGGGGCCAACTCTCCGCGGTTCTCGCCAGCCTCTACGCGGACCTACGCGTAGTGGCCGCGACCTTTGGCGATCGTTCGCGCCCGCCGTACGGTGCCACCTATCTCGGGGACCGGCCGCCCAGACCCGCGGCGGCGCGCGATAGCCTGCCCGTCACGTTCTGGCTTTGGCGACCCCACCTCCCCCCGCATCTCGCGGCAACCCCAGGTTGACCCCGCTAGCCCGCGCGATTGCCCCATAAATTTCGCTTGTGGAGGGCACGCTCCTGGTCCATTGTTCAGTAGAAGGCATGGGCCGCACCGTCATCGTCGGAGACGTGCACGGATGCCGAGTCGAGCTTGACAAGCTCCTCGATCGGGTGGGCTTTTCCTCCGGCGATCGATTGGTGTTCGTCGGCGATCTTGTCGCCCGTGGGCCGGACTCGCGCGGTGTTCTCGATATCGCGCGCCGCACGGGCGCGGTGATCGTTCGCGGCAATCACGAAGAAAAGCTCATCGCGTGGCGCGCCGCGCGCACTGCGTGGATCCGCGGCAAAGCGGACGCGAAGGAGCCCCTCGGACGCGTCCACCGCGCGGTCGCGCGAACGATGCGCCCCATCGATTGGTCGCTCATCGAGACCTCGCCGCTCTACTACGACCTGCCCGAGCACGGATTGCGTGTCGTGCACGCGGGTGTCCTCCCCAACGTGGCGATCGAGCATCAGATGCCCAGCGTGCTGCTCAACGTGCGGACGGTGCGCTCCTCCCACGGCGGACCGCCGACGCTCTGGGGAGCGCGTTACACGGGGCCGGTGCATGTCGTTTTCGGCCACAACGCGCTCCAAGGGCTGCAGCTGCATAAGTGGGCGACGGGCCTCGACACGGGGTGTGTCTACGGCGGGCGGCTCACCGCGATGGTCCTCGCCGAGGGACAGCGGGTGCCGCGCGCGATCGAGGCGCGTCGCAACCTCCTCGTATCGCAGCCTGCCGCGCGCATCTACTTCGATCCGCACATCAGTCGAGTGAAAAAGCGCGTGGCATGAGCGCGACGCGGCGGGTTCCGCTCAACGCCGGCGAGATCCGCGACGTGCGTGCGGGGCGATTCGTCCGCGTCGAGCTCGGGCGCCCGGTTCGGCTGCCGGACGGGCTAGGCGCATCGAGCGCGCTCGTGGGGAGGGTCGACGGTCGCCTCGTCGCCTACGCGAATCGCTGCCAGCACAACCCGGTGCCGCTCGACACGGCGGACGTCGTCCACCTGGCCATCGGCGTCGTGGCGGCGCCGATGGCGGACGACGGCGTCCACTTGATGTGCCACTCCCACGGCGCTCTCTACCGCCCCAGGGACGGGATGTGCGTGCTGGGTCCGTGCTACGGGCAGCGCCTGTTCCCCTTACCCGTCGACGACGCCGGCGCAGAGCCGGCGATCGTCGTCGGCGACTGAGCGGGGCCCCTCGGCTATAGTGCGCGCCATGCTCGCTCGGCGCCTCCTCTCGCTCGCCGTGCTCGCCGCGGTGCACGGCGCGGTCGTGCCGCTCACTGCGCCCGCGTTCGCGCAGGTGCGCGCGCCGCAGCAGGATCTCGTCCAGCGGGGACAGCAGCTGTTCGACGACCAGCAATACGAGGAGTCGGTGCAGACGCTGTCCGCCGCGCTCCTTCGTCCGAGCAACACCAAAGCGCACCGGATCGAGATCTACCGCCTGCTCGCTCTCAACTACATCACGCTGAACCGAAGGGATGAGGCGGAGAGCGCGGTGCGCGGCCTCTTGTCGATCGAGCCGTCGTACGCGCTGCCGGCCACCGAGTCGCCCCGGTTCCGCGACTTCTTCGGTACGGTGCGCGCGAAGTGGGAGGAGGAGGGCCGCCCTGGCCTCGTGAAGGAGACGGAGCCTCCGCCGGCTCCGGTCTCCATGAAGCACGCGTCGCCGTCGCAGGCGAGTGCCGGCGCGCAGCTCGATCTCGCAGCGACGCTCGAGGATCCCGGCAAGCGGGTGACCCTCGTACGCATGTATTTCCGCACGGGCTCGAAAGGGAAGTTCGTAGCGGGCGATGCCGTGCTTGACGGCGCGCGCGTGCGCGCGACCATCCCGGCGTCCGCGGTGAGCCCACCGCTCGTCGAGTACTACCTGCAGGGCTTCGACAGGGGCGGCTTGCCCCTCGTCTCGCGCGGCGACGCCGCAGCACCGCTTCGCGTGGCGGTGCCCGACGAGGCGAAGGGCTGGGTGTTGCCGGTCGCGATCGGCGGCGGCGTGCTCGGCGCCGCCGCGATCGTAGGCGGATTGGCGCTCGCCGGCGTCTTCAAGTCGAGCAGCAAGTCGGCGGGCCCCGGGACGTCGGGCGGGGGCAACGCGAACGTCATCGTCAGCGTCGGCGAGCAACGTTGGGGCGCGCGGTGGTGAGTGAGCCGCGGTTTCCTTTCGTTCACGTCGACGTAGACGAGGACGAGGCCGACGCGACGAGCGCGCACCTCTTCGACCTCGGCGCGCAAGGTGTCGAGGAGCGCGACGCCACGACGCTCGTGAAGGGCGCGGCCGGCAAGGTCACGCTCGTCGCGAGCTTCGCGTCGCACGAGGAGGCCGACGCGGCGCTCGCGGAGCTGGACGCGAACCTCTCGCCGCGCCTCGAGGAGATCGTCGGCGACGCGTGGCGCGACGCATGGAAGGAGCACTTCCGCCCGTTCGAGATCGCGCCGGGCATCGTCGTCCGCCCCCCGTGGGAACCGTACGACGGCGAGGCGCGCGTGCTGCTCGAGCTCGAGCCGGGCCGCGCGTTCGGGACGGGCTTGCACGAGACGACGTCCCTCGTCGCGGGCGTGCTCGCGGAGCGTGCGGACGCGTTCGCCGGCAAGGCGCTCCTCGACGTGGGCACGGGCAGCGGCATCCTCGCGATCCTCGCGCTCAAGCTGGGGGCGAACAGAGCGCGGGCCACCGACATCGACGCCGACGCCATCGAGGTGGCCAAGGAGAACGCCGCGCGTAACGGCGTCGCGGAGCGATTCGACGGCGCCGCCGTCGGGCTCGACGCCGTGGCCGAGACGTTCGCGCTGGTGCTGGCGAACATCGAAGCGCGCGTGCTCGTGCCGATGGCGCCAGAGCTGGCGGCCAAGGTCGCGCCCGGGGGGCTGCTCGTCTTGTCGGGCATCCTCGTGCCGCAGAAAGACGAGGTGGTCGCCGCGTACGCGAGCCTCGAGCTCGTCGCGGCGCCGGAGAAGGGCGAGTGGATCGCTCTCGTGCTCCGCCGGCGATGAGCCGCGTGCGCGCGCCGGTCACCGCGCTCGAGGCGGGTGAGCGCGTGCTCGACGAGGCACCGTCGCACTACTTGTTTCGGGTGCTGCGCCGCGCGGCGGGCGCGCGGTTCGTCGCGTTCGACCCCGTGCGCGGGGTCGAGGCGGACGCCGAGATCTTGGCGGACGTCGGCGGGCGTGCGCGCGTTCGGCTCGGGGAGCCCCGCGCCGCAGCGGTGGTGGCAACGACGGCGCTCACCTGGGTGCACGCGCTGTCCAAAGGCGACAAGCTCGACGACATCGTGCGTGACGCGACCGAGCTCGGCGCGACGAAGGTGGTCGTCACGACGTGCGCGCGCAGCGTCGTCCAGCTCGACGGCGCGCGCGCGACGGCGCGGCGCGAGCGGTGGTCGAAGATCGCGCGGGAGGCCGCGCGGCAGTCGGGGCGCGCCGACCCGCCGGAGATCGCAGGTCCGTTGCTGTGGACCGCCGCGCTCACGGTCGTCCCGGCGGACGCGGCGCGCTTCTGCCTCCACACGGGCGACGCGCCGCCCCTCGGCCCAACGCTCCTCGCGGCCCTCCGTGAGCGGCGATCACTCGCGTTCGCGGCGGGTCCCGAGGGGGGCTTCACGGACGCGGAGATTGTGGCCGCCGCGGACGCAGGGTTCGTCGTGGCATCGCTCGGCGCGTTCGTACTGCGGACGGAGACCGTTCCGGCCGCCGTTCTCGGCGCGTGCCGCGTGCTCTCGTCCTTGTCGGAAGGCTGACGCCGTGACCCTCCGGCTCTTGCCGGACCCGCGCGGGCTGCCGCGCGCGTTCGTGTGGCTGTTCGTCGGCACGCTGGTGAACCGCCTCGGCACGTTCGTGACGCCCTTCCTCGCGATTTACCTGACCGAGGAGGCGCACCTCTCGCTCGAGCGCGCGAGCCTCATCGTGGGCCTCGTCGGCGTCGGTTCGCTCTTCGCGGGGCCAGTAGGCGGCGCGCTCGCCGACGGCGCCGGCCGGCGCATCACGCTCGTCGGTGCGACCCTCGCCGGCGCCGCGACGATGCTCGCGCTCGGCTTCGCGCGCGGCGAGACGCTCATCGCCGCGGCGGCCCTCGCGCTCGGCTTCGCCGGCGATCTGTTCCGGCCCGCCTTGAACGCGATCGTCGCCGACGTCGTGCCCGAGGCGCTTCGCCCACGCGCGTACGGCCTCCTGCACTGGGCCGTGAACGTGGGGTTCGCCATCGGCCCGGTCGCCGCTGGCCTCCTCGCCGCACGAAGCTACACGTACCTGTTCGTCGGCGACGCGGCGACGACGCTCGCGTGCGGGCTCCTCGTCGCGGCCGCCATTCCGGAGACCCGCCCGCAGAGGCGCGCCGGCGCCGCGCGCCCGTCGCTCCTCACGCCGTACCGCGACCGGGCCTTCGGCGCGTTCATCTTCTTCGTGCTCCTCCTCGCGCTCACGTTCTTCCAAGGCTTCGTCGCCCTCCCCGTCCACATGCGGCAGCACGGGTTGTCGCAGCGGACGTACGGTCTCCTGCTCGGGCTGAACGGCCTCATCATCGTCCTGTTTCAGCCGCTCTTGACGTCGCTCGTCGCCTCCGTGCGGCGCGAGCGGGTCGCCGTATGGAGCGCCGTCCTCAACGGCGTCGGCTGGGCGATGAACGGCGTCGCCGGCAGCTCGGTGGCGAGCTATGCCGTCGGGATCGTCATCTGGACGATCGGGGAAATCTTGAGCGCGCCGCTCTTCCCCGCGATCGTCGCGGACCTCTCGCCGCCCGATCTGCGCGCCAGCTACCAGGGCGCGTTCCAGATCACGTTCGGCGCGGCGGCCGCCCTCGCGCCGGTCCTCGGAGGTCTGGTGATGAGTCGCTACGGTTCAGACGTCCTGTGGGCCGCGTGCGGCGCGGCGAGCCTGGTCGCCGCCGCGGGCTTGCGCGTCGTCGTCCCGCTCGCCGACAAACGCGGCGCGCGCTGATACCCTGGCAGCCTCGATGCTCGAACGGATCGCGCTCCACCAGACCCGCCTGCGCACGCCGGGCCTCGGCCTCGACGGCAAGGGCGTCGCCCTCGGCGCAAAGGGGCTCGTGCTCCTTCCCTCGATCGATCGGCTCGTCGCGTGGCTGAGCGTGTACACCCGCGAGCATTCGCTCGAGGACCTGATGCCGAGCCTCGAGATCCGCCTCGTCCGCTCGAAGCTCGGGACGCGCGAGATCACGCTCGCGTTCGCCGCCGAGTCGAGCGACCGCATGGACCGCATCGCCGAGACCGCGCGCCTCGTCGGCGGCATGACGTTCACCGGCACGAGCCGCCATTTCGTCCAGTACCGCGACGCGGGCGCGCCGTTCGGCTACGACGCCGGCAGCCTGCTCGCGACCGACGCCGCGCTCGCGCTCTACCACGACAAATTCACGCAGGTTTACGACAGCGACAAGGACCTCGACCTGCGCGCGCTGCTCCTGCGCCTGATGCCGCACGTCGATCCTTCGACGATCGACGAGCCTGGCCCGCGCTTCTTCGTCGCCGAGCACGGCCTCGGCCCGGCGCTCATCCACTACTTCGTCCGCTCGCGCGTCGAGGGGGAGGTCGCCGTCGGCGAGTGGCCTCCAGCCGGCGCGTTCGACGAGGGGCCCGTGCGCCGCTACGTGCTCCGCGTGCCCGAGCTACCCAAGCGCATGCACGTCCTCATGCGCACGACGCCGGGCATCACGACGTTCCTGCCCGCGGGCCCCGGCGTCGCCGTCGAGATCGGCTACCGCCACCCCGTCGCGCTTCGCGCGTGTCCCGTCTTCGATCCGAACGGGCTCGTGCTGCTGCGCGGCCGCGGCGCCGAGCCGCTCGCGCTCGACCGCCTGCCGCAGATGGGCGATTTGCGCGCCTTCGCGCGCGTCGAGCTACGGCCCGACGAGGAAGCCTCGCTCTCGGTGGCGACCGGGACGTCGCGGCCGGACGCGGTGCGCGTGCCACTCCGCGTGCTCCCGTCCGCCGCGGCGTGGCGCAACGTAACGGCGACGTGGATCCCGACGGCGCAGCTCCCGCTGCTGCGCCGCATGGCCTACGCGCTGCCGCACCCGACGATCGCGCGCACCCAGATCGCGATGACCGCGCGCGGCGCGTTCCTGCGCTCGCCCGGCGGGATCGAGGCGGTGCCACTCGGCACGTTCTTCGTCGAGATCCACCCGCAGCTCTACGTGCCGGCCGGCTACGACGTGACGCCGGCGGTGGCGCCCGAGGTCCTGCACCGCGCGCTCGGTGCGCCGGCCGACCAGGTCCTCTTCATCACCACCGATGCCCGCGCGCTCGGCGTCGAGAGCTCGGCGTTCGTGCCGCTCGAGACGGCGCTGCTCGAGTCGCAGCCGTGGGAGCCGATCGTCGCTGACGCCGTGGAGCTCGCGCTCTCCGAGGTGCCCCTCGATTTGAAGCTCACCGGGCTCGGCGCCTTCCCGCTGTCTGGCGCCGAGCCGCCGCTTCCCGCCGCGCTCCCCTCCTCCGCCCCGCCGGCGCTGCCGCCGAAGGCCTGACGCGTGGCCAAGCCCGACGTCGGCGCCATCGCGGATCGCTTGATGAACGGCTTCATCGCGCCGCTCGTCGTCGGCGGCGCGATGAGCCCGGGCCGTCCCATCGGCGCGCGCGCGGCCCTCGCGATCGGCGACGATCGCCCGACGAGCGACATCGACAGGGTCGGCCACCTGCAGCTCGCACGCGTGCGCGTCGCGCGGAGGCTCGCCCCGGTCGACCGCTTCGAGCCGCTGCGCGCGCCGGAGTGGGCGCTGCTCGCCGCGCTACACGACATCGTGCAGACGACGCACCCCGAGCTGAAGGGCCTCTTCCGCGGGAAGACGCCGCACCGGCTGCTCGACCTCGCGGAGGCGACGCTCGCGCGCGTCGCTCCGTCCGCGTCGGTCGCCGAAGCGCTCTCGCGCCACACGCTGCTCTCGCGGATGTTCGAGATTTCGCGAACCGACACGACGGTGTCGTGGTGGCTCGGCTCCGCCGAGTTCCTGGGCGAGGCGCCACCCGACCGCTTGAGCAAATGGCCGAAGCTCCGGCGCGTGAACGTCACCGACGCGCGCCGGCCGCTCATGGCGCTCTGCGTGCACGGAAGCGGCGTGGACGTCGACCGGTTCGAGCGCGCGATTCGCGGCGTGCTCTCGCGCTCGCCGCTCACGGACTTCGCGACGGCCGCGCGCGACGCGCCGCGCTTCGCGTGGACCGCCGAGTCGCTCGCGCTGACGACCACGCGCGCGGGCCGCGTGCTCGCGGTCCGCGCGCTCGCAGTGCAGGCGACCGATCGCGTCGACGAAGCGCTCGGCCGCGCGACCAAGGAGCTGCTCACGCGCCGCCTCTGGAAGCCCGCCGCCATGGCGCTCGACCTGCTCGGCGAGCGGGCGCTCGGCGTCGCCGAGGCGAACCTCGGCGCGCCCGAGCCGCCGAGCGCCGCGGCGGGCGACGCAGCCTTCGCGCGCGCCGCCGGCTCGTTCGTCGCGCGCCGCTGGCTGAGCGCGAACGGCAGCGCGTTCCCGCCGCACGAGCAGCTCGCGCTCCTTCGGGCGCTCGAGCCAGCCGCCGCCACGCCCGCCGCGAAAGAGCTCGAGCAGCTCCTCCACACCGCGACCGCCGCGATGCCGCCCGCGCCGCCGCGCGGCGCGCCTTAGCGCGGCGAGGGGGACCGCTACTTCTTCGCGAACGCGGCAGGCTCGGGCGCCGGCTCGATCACGTTGATCGACCCGTACGTCATGACGCCGTTCTTCGGATCGCTCACGAGGCCCGTCGACGACTTGGTGAAGGTGTAGCCGTACTTGCCGGTGACCTTCACCTTCGCGCCGACCGCGGGGAGCGGGAACGGCACGTCGACCATCCAGACCTCGTCTTTGAAGAGCTCCTTCGGCGGGTCCTTCAGGTTCTTGTACTTCTCCATCGCCTCGAAGACGGTCGCGAAGTTCTTCGCCCAGCCGAGGACGCGGATCTTCTGGCCCTTGGTGTCTCCCTTGGCGTCGGCGATGTAGAAGGACGGGATCGGCACGTTGAGGCAGTCGTCCGGATCCTTTTTGCCGACTTTGTGGATCGCGCACTTCGGGGCGTCGGGGATGTTCGACTCGACGATGTAGCCGGTGATCGAGATGTCCTTCGCCGTCACTTCCGCGCTGTGGATGCGGCTGTTCAGGTGATGGATCGCGCCGAAGACGGTGAACGCGTCGCCGGTCTTCATCGGCGTCGACGGGAGCTGCGGGACGGGCGGGATGCTCGCTTTGCGGCCCGACCACGCAGGGGCGGCCTTGTACGCTTCCTCGCTCCCGTTGCCGCAGGCCACCGTCCCCATGAGGGAGGTGAGCAAGGCAGCCGAGAGAACGGCGGTGCAGAGAGCGGCGGCGCTGAGACGATCGGGCTTTCGCATGGTTTCTCCGAGAAACGGGCCGCTCCTGAGTATCACGGGCGAAATGGCTTCGACAAGCGAAGCTCGTGTTTAGGCCCTTCTGCCGCGGAAGACGAAGGGTCGGCCTGCCCGAGGGCGACGACGTCCTCGAACCCGACCGCCTCGGCGCCGCGGGCCGAGGCGCGCGCCGCGAGGAGGTGCACGAGGAGGGTGAGCTCGGCGTCCTCACCGGAGAAGGGGCGCTCGACGAGGCGCGCGAAGGCCGCGTCCTCGAGGCCGAGGGGGCGCCCGACGAGGCGGAGCCCCTCGCGTGCCAGGCGGTCGGCGAGGAGCGCCCGCAGATCCTCGGGGCGGTCGGCCAGGCGCGGGAGCACGACCGGATCGCGTGCTCCGTCGCCGAGGCGCGCCGCCAGCGACACGTCGAGCAGCCCGCGCTCGGCGAGGACGTCGGGCGCCTGCACGCCCGTGAACGCGAGCGCGACATCGAGCGGCTCCGGCCGCTCCCAAGGCGCCCGGCGCTCGGCGAGGACGCGCGCGACGAGGCGCTGCACGTCGTGCGGCAGCGCAGCTCCGTCGAGCAGGACGAGCATGCCCCCGTCGGCGAGCGCGAGCGGGCTCGTCTTCGGCTCGGTCCATCGCGAAGGGTCGTGCTCGCGCGACTGCGTGCCGTCGACGAGGACGAGCGGCCGGTCCGCGCGCGGCCCCTCGACGTGCGCGCGCGCGATGAACGGCACCGGGTCGACGCCGCTCGGCGCCACGATCGCCAGCGGGGCGCCGGCGCGCACGCGGCGCAGCGTCGCTTCGAGCGCCATGCGCGACGCGGCCGAGTAGATGCCGACCGTGGCCGGCCGCGCGAGGCGCGTCGCCGCGAGGGCGTTGCGCCCGCTCGCGAGCTCGATCTGGTGCTGCAGGCGCGCCGCGAGGTGCTCCGCGGCGTCCGCGGCGACGCGCGCGATGCGCTCGCGCTCGAGGCTGCGGAGGAGCGCCGCGCGCGCCTGGATCGCGCCGGCGACCGCGTCGGCCACGCCCTTGAGCGCCCGCGCCTCCTCGAGGGAGAGCGCGTCTTGCCGGGTGATCTCGGGGACGACGAGCAGCCCCTCCGCCTCGCCCGCGCGCGTCACGACGAGCGCCATCGACGCGCCGCGATCGAGCATCCAGCGGAGCATCGGCCGGAGATCGGGGCGGCGCACTTCGAGCGCGAGCAGCACGTCGGTGCGGAGCGTGGCCTCGGGCTCGCGGGCGGCGACGGCGACGAGGCCCTCGGGGATCGCGAGGTCCTTGTCGTGCGCGTAGCCGGCGGCGTCGATC
>JAYVXL010000416.1:0-17655 GCA_043785185.1 Myxococcales bacterium | reverse complement strand
TCTTCTTCGCAGCGAGTCGTTGCGGAGCAGCGTTACGCACGCGCTGGGCGCTCAGCCTGCGTAGATCTCGAGGCCGATCGTCCCGCGGTACTGCGGGTAGAGAAGCGGCACGCCTTTGAGCTGCGGCACCGGGAGCGCGAAGCCGATGGGGTTGATGATGAGATAGAAGATACGCGACAGCTTCCACTCGATGCCGAGCGGGTTCGCGCCCAGGTAGAGGCCGATGCTTCCTGACGGCGCGCCGTAGAAGTTGGTGAGGAGGTACGAAGTGCCGAGGCTGCCGCTGACGCGAAGGTTGAAGTTCTCGTACGCGAGCGGAAAGCGCAGAATCGCCGTCCCGTAGATGTTCACGGCGCCCTTACGGACGGCCGATCCGTTGAACGCAATCCAGGGGTTCCACTCTCCGTCGAGTCCGACCGTCCAGGCCTTGCTGATGCGGAGCCGCGCGCCGCCGGCGAAGGCGCCCGCAGGCTTATTGACCGACGTGGAGAGGCCGGCGTACGCGCCAAAGGCGAGCTGCGAAGGATTGGCCGGCCCCGGCTCCTTCACCGGAACGACGATCGCCGGCGCCGGCGCTTGACCATCGGCCTGGGTCGGCGCGACCACGACCGTCGTCGTCGTCGTCGGGGTCACCTTTACCACCGCGGTCGTCGGTGGGGTGTTGGGCGTATCGGAGGGCAGCGTGGTCGTCTTGATCGTCGTCTCGGGCGTCGCCGGTTTGGTGCCGGTCGCCGGGTGCGCGGGCGTCGTCGTGGTGGTCGTCGTCGGTGCGGGCGGCTCCGGCGCCGCGCGTGCCGTAGAGGACGCGATGAACGCGGCCAGGCCGACGCCCAGCGCCGCGCCGGCGACCCGCACACCGCCGCGTCGCCGCCCGCGCCGAAGGAGCGCGAGGACGGCCAGCGCCCCGACTCCGAGGACCGCACCGTCACCGCCGTCGACGGCGCCGAGTCGGCACCCGCACCCGACGGAGTCCTTGTATTGCGCCTCCGGCGCGTCGCACCAGTGGTTGTCGAAGGTGCATCCGGGCTGGAACGCGACGTACGTGTCGAGCATCGCGTCGATGTTCGCCATTTTCTGCGCCACGGTCCCCGGCTCGAGGGTCGCGCGTAAGAACGCCGTGGTGGCCTCGATGGCGAGGAGTCGCCGCGTCTTGCGGATGGCGTCGACGTCGTCGCACCGGTCGAGCGCCTTCGCGTGCCCGGGACCGTCGCGCGACTCGACGAGCGTGCCGTTCACCTCGTTCAGCCAGTCGAGCGCCACCGTGATCTTGTGCCCATCGGCGGAGCGGTACGTGTGCGTGAAGCTGTCCTCGATCGCATGAATCCCCTGCCCGGCCGAGACGTAGTACGTCGGCAGCGGCGCGTGCACCGTGCCGCGGACCGACAGGTAAACCGTGAGCGTCGTGCGCACGCCGAGGTCGGGCGCGCCGTTGGCGCCTAGCCCCGCGATCGCCTCCAGCGCTTTGCCGCGAATGAACGCGCGGCACGCGGCGACGGCGGCTTGCGTTCCGCCCGGCTCTTTCTGATCGGACGCGCGGAGGCAGTGCTCCTCTTGCCCGGCGGGGTCGCCGTGCACCTCGGCGAGCGCGCTGAGGTCGTCGGAGGCGCGACCCTTGAGGTCGTTGTCGCGCACGGCCGCGAGCAGCGTCGCGCTGCCGAGGTCGCGCATGTCGGGGTCGGGCGAGAACTGAAGGTCGTCCACGAGCGCGGTCTCGTCGGCCGTGGTCGGCAGCGGCGCCGCGGCGGGAACGGTCGTTCGGACGGAGCGCAGCGCCGCCGACGTGATGTCCTCGTGGCACCCTTTCGAGAGCTCGTTCGAGATCGTGTAGGCCGACGCGGTCGCCGGGAGGAGCGTGAATGAAACGGCGCTCGCGAGCACAGCCGCACGACGGGCCCGACGCGACGCGGAGCAGAAGAGGTCAAGCATGGCGGCATCTCTGCAGTTTTCGGGCCGCTGCGTCAAGGCCTGCAGAAAAGCGAGGGGGCCGCAACGTGCGCGGCCATGCCGCCACGGTGTGGCGCTCCTGCCGGCGCGCCCGCGTGCGCGCCGCGCGTTTCGCCTACGACGCGCGTGGCTCAGCGTGCGGACGCGCGTGGCTCAGTGCATGCACTCGGGCGGGCCGAACCGCAGCATTTCGCCACCGACTACGAACGGAGCACGTCACCATGAACTCGATTGCAGCCCGCGCCGAAGGCGCCGCCGACCAGGTCAGAGAATCCGCCACCCGCACTTCGGCGGCCGCTCGGAGCACTTTCCTCGACCTCGGCACCCAAGTCCTTCGCTTCGTGAACGGACTTCGCGCCTTCGAAGCGCGGACCGCCGACGGCCTCCTCGACCGCGTGGGCCTGCAGCGCCGTGAGAGCGCGCTGCGCCCCGTCGTGTGGTTCGCGGCAGGCGCCGTCACCGCCGGCGCTGCGGTCCTCGTGCTCGCCCCGTCGTCGGGCAAGCATCTGCGCCGCCAGCTCGCGAAGCTCTTCACGGACGGTGCCGACGAAGCCAAGCACCTCGAGCACGTCGTCGAAGCGAAGCTGGAAGCCGCGGCGGGCGACGCCAAGAAGGCCGTCGCGAACGTCGCGCACACCGCAGAGTCGCGCGTCGGTGGGGCGCTTGATGAGGTGATCCGGCGCAACGGCGGCGCTGGCGACGTGCGCAGCTGATCGCGCACCTTTCACCGGCGGCGCGGCACGGCCGTTGCTCTTCCCGGGCGTGAGGTGGCGTCGATGCGAATCATCTGTCTGGCCGTGACCTGCGCGTGCGCGCTCTCGGGTTGCTACGTGCGCGAAACGGCCAGCACCAGCGCCGTCTCGGTGACGAGCGCCGAACCCCGCCCCCTCGACACCTATCCGTCGACCTTCTACGAAGGGCGCAACGTCCACCTCTACCAGGGCCACTGGTATTACCGCGACGGCGAGCGCTGGACCTACTATCGCGAGGAGCCGCCGGACTTGGCCACGCGCCGCCTCGGGTTCATGCCCCCGACGCGCGGCGACCGCCGCTGACGCGCGGCAACACTTTCAACTGGAAACAACTGGAAGAAGTGCTCGCCATGTCCACCTCCCAGGCTCCGTCCACGTCGACGTGGACCAAGACGCTCCTCGCGCCCGTACACACCGTCCACGGTGACCCCGCGCGCCGCCACGCCCTCGCCAACTGCCGCAACGTGGTCAACGCCGCTGCGGACCGGATGCGAACGGACCTCTCGTCGCGGAACGCGGAGCGCGTCGCGCGGTTCAAGTGGGCTTCGGAGGAGCTGCGCGCGCGGATCGCCGAAGGGCCAGGCGCGCCGCCTGCGGACGCTTACACGGAGGTCGATGCCGAGACCCTCCTCCGCGGCGTGTGCCACCGCGCCCGCGACTGCGCGGACGCCAAAGACGTCACGCTCATCGTGCACCCCTCCCCGCCGCGCGTGAGGGTTCGCGTGGCGGAGCTCTCCGAGGCGATCTTCAACCTGCTCGTGAACGCCATCGAGGCGAGCGCGCGCGGGTATCCGGTCTTCGCCATCGCCCGCGCGACGCGCGACGGCCACGTCCTCTGGGAAGTCCAAGACAGCGGCGAGGGCATGTCGCCGCAGATCCTCGCGTGGCTCGGCGAGCCGTTCCGGACGACGCGCGCCCGAGGGATGGGGCTCGGTGTCGCCATCGCCCGCGCGAACGTCGAAGCGCACGGCGGGATGCTGAGCTTCGAGTCGGCGCCGGGCGTGGGGACGACGGCGACCGCTTGGATTCCCGGGCGAGCATGGGTTTAGCCGAAGGGACGCGGCGTGAACGACAGGGCGTTGGAGTAACCATGGACCAAGAAGACCGAAACGACTTCTTCTCGCGTGAAGGCATCCAGCGCTTGCTGTCCGACGCGGAGCTCGCCCGCCTGGGCACGGTCGACTCGACGGCGCGCCTCGCGGAGGGCGAAGAGTACATCGACCTCGAGCACCTCGGGCGTGGCGTGCTGCGCGCCCAGAGCTTGGCGACGCCGACCCCCATGCGCCGAGTGCTACCTCGAAGCGTGGTGCACCGTGACACGTGGCAGCGAGTCCTTTCGATTCTCTCAGAGTACGTACGGTCGGCGCGCGCCGGCGAGTAACGCGCGGCGTGATGACCGTCTTCTTGCGCTTGCACTTCGGAGCGCGCGAACGTCGACATGCCCGCGCCGCTGGCGTACGACTGAGGACATGCGCACGGAGACCGCGGACGGAACGTGAGCGCTGAGAGGGAAGAAGGCGAGAGCGCGATCGGAGCGCCGCTGTCGGGGAGCGTCCACGCCGCGACCGTCGCGTCGGCAGCGATGATCGCCCAGCAGGTCGCCGGCAAGGCGGTCCGCGACGCGCTGTACCTGACCGCGTACGATGTCCGCACGCTGCCGCTGATGATGGCCGCGGCGGCAGTGCTGTCGCTCTTTACGGTGCTCGCCATGTCGCGCGCCCTCACGCGCTTCGCGCCGGCGCGCGTCGTCCCCGCGCTGTTCGCCGTGAACGCCGCGGCGCTGGCCGCCGAGTGGGTCCTCTCCTTCACGTCGCCGCGCGCCGCCGCCGTCGCCGTCTACCTGCACACCGCGGTGTCGGCGCCGGCGCTCATCTCGAGCTTCTGGTCGCTCATGAACGAGCGCTTCGACCCGCACACGGCGCGCCGCGCGGTCCAGCGTGTGGCGAGCGGGGGCACGCTCGGCGGCGTTCTGGGCAGCGTCGCCACCTGGCGCGGCGCGACGGTCGTCGCGCTGCCGACGATGCTCCTCATTCTTTCGGCGACGAGCGCGCTCTGCGCGCTGGCCACCGTGATCATGCGCGCGCCCGAGGGCGCGTCGCCGACCCTCCCGAAGGCCGAGGCGCCCCTCCCGACCCCCCCGCTGTCGCCGCTGCAAGTCTTCCGCGACGCGCCGTATCTCCGCACGCTCTCGCTCCTCGTCGCGATCGGGGCGGTCACGTCGACCTTGCTCGACTACGTCTTCAGCGCGCAAGCGACCAAAGAAATCGGAGGCGGTCCGCGGCTCCTCGAGTTCTTCGGCCTCTTCTGGCTCGCCGTGAGCCTCCTCTCGTTCGTGCTCCAGACCTTCTTCGGCAAGCTCGCGCTCGAGCGGATGGGGCTCGCGGTGACCGTCGCGCTCTTGCCCGGCGTCGTCGTGCTGGGTGGGGCCGTCGGCCTGGCGGTGCCGGGCCTCTTCAGCTCGGCGCTCCTGCGCGGCGCCGAGGCGGTGCAGCGAAACTCGCTGTTCCGCTCGGCGTACGAGCTCCTGTACACGCCGCTACCCGAAGATAAGAAGCGCGCCACCAAGACGATCATCGACGTCGCCTTCGACCGCGCGGGCACCGTCGTGGGCAGCGGGCTCGTGTGGCTCGCGCTGCACCTCGCGGGCGAGCGCGCGTCTTTCGTGCTGCTCGTCATCGGCATCGCGGCCTCGTTCGTGACGCTCGCGCGCGCGCGCACGCTGCACCGCGGGTACCTGGGTGCGCTCGAGGAGGGGCTGCGCCTCGGCGCGATCTCGGTCGCCGCCACCGAGGTGGCCGACCGCGCCACGCGTCGCGTCCTCACGATGCGCGCCGCCGCGCCGTCCGACGCCGTGGACCCCGAGCGCGTGATCGAGGCGCTCGAGCGGAGCGAGCATGCCTCCCCCGAGCGCGTCGCCGCGAGCGCGGCGCGCCAGGCGGTCGCGAAGGCGGCCTCGCCGAGCGCGGCGCCGCCGGGAAACGACGTGGACCGCCTGCTCAGGGCCATCGCGGACCTCTGCTCGGGCGACGAGGCGCGCATGCGGCCCCCGCTGACGCGGCCCGAGCCGCTGGACCGTGCGCTCGTGGCGCACGTGCTGCAGCTCCTGGCCCACCCGGCCTTGTTCGCCGACGCGACGCGGGCGCTCGTGCGCGTCACGCCGGACGCGACCGGGCAGGTGCTCGACGCGCTCTTGTCGAAGAGCACGCCGTTCATCGTCCGCCGCCGCGTGCCGCGTGTCCTCTCGCGCTGCCCCACGCAGCGCGCCGCCGACGGCCTCATGATGGGGCTCGGCGACGAGCGCTTCGAGGTCCGCTACGAGTGCGGCCGCGCGCTCCTCTACATCACCGAGGTGGAGCGCAGCGTGACGATCGGGCTGCCCGCGGTGCTCGAGGCGGTGAAGCGCGAAGTCGCGCAGAGCGCCGACGTCTGGGCGACCCAGGCGGAGTTCGACGAGGACGACGACGAGCGGCCCGCCCTCGTGGACCGGCTGCGACGCGATCGCGTCCAGCGCAGCCTCGAGCACGTCTTCACGCTGCTGTCCTTGAACCTCGATCGCGAGCCACTCCGCCTGGCGTTCAAGGCGCTCCACTCGACCGACGATCGCATCCGCGGGACGGCCCTCGAGTATCTGGAGAACGTGCTCCCGCAAGAGGTGCGCGACGCCGTGTGGCCGTTCGTCGGCGAGGCGCGTCCGAAAGCGGCGCGCCCTGCGACCGAGATCCTCGACGCGCTCCTCCGCGGCCCGGCGCCGCCTCCGGCGACGAACCCTACGAATACCTGAAGTGCGCCGCGCGGCTCACGACGAAGGAGGCGGCGGCGGCGGCGTGGGCGTGAGCGCCTCGAGCGCGGGGCCGCTCGCCAGCGCGCGAAGGAGCGGATCGGTCGGCGTGGCCGCGCGCGCCGGGACGAGAAAGCGCACGCGCGCGCCGCGGAAAGTCCCGTCGTCCGCGACGTCGAGGTCGATCGCGCCGCCGTGCGCCATGACGACGTCGCCCGCCAACGAGAGCGACAGGCCGAGTCCCCGCAGCGCGCGCGGCGGGTGAAAGCGCGGCGGCGGAGCACCCGCGAAGCCGGCGCCGTCGTCCGTCACGGAGATCTCCACCCCGTCGTCCGTCGCCGAAGACGCGACGTGGACGGCCCGGCGGGCGTGCGCGAGCGCGTTCATCACCAGCTCCGCCAGGGCCAAGGACATCCACGGCTCGTCCACGTGCACGAACGTGGGCACCTCCGGCCCTGCGGTCGTCACCACGACGCCACGCCGCGCCTCGAGCTGCTCGGCGCTCCGAACGGCGTTATGAACGAGCAGCTCCAAGTCCACCGGCACGAAGGCCCACTGCACGTCGCCGCGCTCGAGCCACCCCGTCCGCTGGAGGCGCTCGGCGGTATGAAGTACGCGCCGCACGCCGCGTCGCGCCATCGCGAGGAGCGCCGCCGTGTCTTTGCTCCCCTCCGCCATCAGGAGCTCGAGCTCGTCGAGCGCCCCCAGCGTCACACCGGCGGGTCCGCGCAGCTCGTGGGCGACGCGCTCGAGGAACTCCGTCCGCACATACGTGTTGCGGTCGCCGGGCGAGTCTCCGGCGCCCTCCGTCATTGAATCTCACCGCGTGTTTCGTCCTCGGACGGCGGGACGTCGCTACTCGGGGTGCGGCCCTCGTACTTCTCGAGCCGGCGATAGAGCGTGCGGCGATCGAGGCCGAGCATCTCGGCGGCGCGCGCCTTGTTGCCGCCGAGAAGCGCGAGCACGCGCATGATGTAGCGGCGATCGATCTCGTCGAGCGGCACGATCTCCTGCGCGTCGTCGGCGACCAAGAGGAACCGATCGGCCCGGTACGCGCGGATCTTCTCCGGCAAGTCCTCGACGGTGACGTGGTCGAACTGCGCGAGCGCGACCGCTCGCTCGATCGCGTTCTCGAGCTCACGGACGTTGCCCGGCCAGTGGTACGCGAGCATGCGCTCGGCGGCCGGCGGCGAGATGGCGAGCGCCGGCTTGCCGCTCCGCGTGGCGAAGCGGTTGAGGAAGTGCGTCGCGAGCTTCAGCACGTCCCCGCTCCGCTCACGCAGCGGCGGCACGTCGATCTTGACGACGTTGATGCGGTAGTAGAGGTCCTCGCGGAAACGCCGCTTCTCCACGTCGGCCTCGAGGTCGCGGTGCGTCGCCGTGATGATGCGCGCGGAGAACGGGACCTCGACGTTCGCGCCGACGGGACGGACCGTGCGCTCTTGGAGCGCTCGGAGCACCTTGGCCTGCATATCGAGCGGCATCTCGCCGATCTCGTCGAGAAACAGCGTGCCGCCGGACGCCTGCACGAAGAGCCCCTGTCGCTGGAGCTTCGCGTCGGTGAAGGCGCCGCGCGCGTGGCCGAACAGCTCGCTCTCGAGCAGGTTGGCGGGCACCGCGGCGCAGTTGATGGCGACGAATGGGCCATCCTTCTGCGCGCTGGCCGCGTGAACGGCGCGGGCGACGAGCTCCTTGCCGGTGCCGGTCTCGCCCTGGATGAGCACGGACGCATCGCTCGGGCCGACGCGAGATATGAGCTCCGTGACGCGCGCCACGGCCGCGCTTTCGCCGACGAGCGCTCCTTCGGGACGCGTCGCCGTGACGAGCTCGCGCAGGCGCTTCACTTCGGAGCGCAGGCGATGGTGCTGCGCGGCGCGGGCTACGCTGAGGCCGAGCACCTTGCCGTCCACCGGCTTGGTGAGAAAATCGTACGCGCCCGCGCGCATCGCGGCGATCGCCGTCTCCATGCTGCCGTGGCCGGTGACGACGATGATGGGCACATCGGGCGCCGTGCCGAGGATGCGCGAGCAGAGCTCCAGGCCGTCCATCTCCGTCATGCCGAGGTCGGTGATCGCGACGTCGAAAGACTCAATCTTGAGCCGGGCCAGTGCGTCGGCCGGAGACGTCGTCGAGGAGACGTCACAGCCGAGCCTTCCGAGCGTGGCCTCGAGCAGGTCGCATTGCGACTGATCGTCGTCCACTACCAGTACGCGGTTGTTCTTCATGCGTTGTCGTCGGCCTCGGCCGTTTCACCTGCAACCGAGGGGCCGCGGCATAAAGGCCGGGAAATGCGGAGGTGGCGCCGTTTTCTTGGCACAAAACCGTCACACGTGTGGCGACTTTGCGCGCGCGTGCGGCCGCGGTGTCACGATCGCGTCAGCGGTCGGTCGTTCCCCAGCGAATCACGCGGACGCGGCGCTCGACGCGGACGAGACGCTCGCCGTTCGGTCCTATGCGGCGTCGGGGCCGGCGGAGCAGTCGCGCGAGGGCTGCGAAGAATCGATTTACGCGGGCAGCGAACATACGGCACCCGTTGCACTGCGCGTGCCCGGAGGTCAGCCCCGTCGCGAAGACGCCGCCCGCAGGGCGTCGGCGAGCGCGCGCACTCGCCTCGCGCCAGAGGGTGGCCTCCCACGCGCGCGAGAAATGAGGCCCGCGCTGGGGAGGCGTTCTTGCCGCGCGTGAGGCGCCCTGGCGCGACGCGCGCGCCGTGGTGCGGTTGTGAGGGAGGGGGATTACAGGTGCGCCGCGACCGTGGCGATGCGCGGGCTCGCCACGACGGCCTTGCACGCGCCGTTCACGCACGCGAGGCCGTCGCACGCGCGGCCGCAGAAGCCGCAGTTTGCTGCGTCCACGAGGAGGTTCGCCTCGCAGCCGTTCGCCTCGACGTGATCGCAGTCGGCGTAGAACGGGAGGCACGTCTTGCGGCAAACCGTGCCGTCGCACCGCGGCTCCGCGTGGGCGCCGACGAGGCACGGAGTGCACGAAGCGCCGCACGTAGCCGGGCTCGTGTCGTCGGAGCACGTACCGCCGCAGTCGTGGAAGCCCACGTCACAGATGGCGGGCGTCGCGACGGGCGCGGGCGCCTCTGTGTCGCTCGACGCAGGCGCCGCGCTGCAGCTCCACGCGAGGCACGCGATGGCGATCACGAGGGAGGTCGGCAACAGAGAGCGTCGGATCATGGCACTCGCGTTACGTTGCGAATGCCGGGCCACGCATCACCCCGTCGCGGCGCGGCACGGCGTTCGCACCGCGTCCGGGCGTGTACCGTTCCTCCCGATGCCGCACCGTCGCCCAGCGCTTGGTGCTCGTGGCGACCACGCTCGTCGTCGTCCTCGGCACCTTCTTTCTCGGCGCCGCCGCGGGCAGCGCGCTGTTGAGCGGACGCGCCTTCAACGTGTCGGTAGCACGCGTTCCTCTCCGTGAGCTTTTGCCTGCGCGGACGCGGCCCTAGCGAAGACGCGAACGCGACGCCGCCGCGCACGCGGCGCAACCGCGCCACGCTGTGGCGCATCCGCGGACGAGCGCGACGCGCCAAGCGGCCTTAGGTTCAGCTCCGAAAGTGGGTGCTTATGAAACGAAACGGCCAAATGAATTGGATGACAACGTTGGGGCTCGGTCTGATCTTGGGCTCGGTCGGCGCGGGCTGCGGAGGCACGGACGCCGTGGGCGCGGGCGCGGATGGCGGCGGCGGGGGCGACGCGACAGGTGGCCGCGACGGGGCCAGTAGCGGCGGCTCGTCGGGCAGCAGCGGCGCGTCGGGCAGCAGCGGCGCGTCGGGCGGCAGCAGCTCGTCGGGTGGCAGCTCGTCGGGTGGCAGCTCGTCGGGTGGGACGACACCAGGAGCCGTCCGCCTCGGCGCGGCCGGGAGCTTCGTGATCCTCGCCAAGAGCGGCATCTCGACGGTGCCCACGTCGGCGATCACCGGGGATCTGGGCGTCAGCCCGGTCAAGGCCACGGCCATCACGGGCTTCGACCTCACCGCAGGGACCAACAATGTGTTCTCCACATCGCAGCAAGTGACGGGAAAGGTCTACGCGTCGGATTACACGCCGCCTACACCCGCGAACCTCACGGCCGCCGTCGGGGATATGGAGCTCGCCTTCACGGACGCCGCGGGCCGCGCCGCGGGCACGACCGAGCTCGGCGCCGGCGACATCAGCGGAAGGACGCTGGCCGGCGGCGTCTACAAATGGGGAACAGGCCTGCTCATCTCCACGGACGTCACGCTGAACGGAACCGCGAACGACGTCTGGATCTTCCAGATCGCGCAAGACCTCACGGTGGCCAACGGCGCGAAGATCGTCCTCACCGGCGGCGCGTCGCCGGCCAACGTGTTCTGGCAGGTCTCCGGCGCGGCGACCTTCGGGACGACGTCGCACGTCGAAGGCGTCGTCTTGTCACAGACGGGGATCGCGCTGAAGACGGGCGCGAGCGCCCGCGGCCGCCTGCTCGCGCAGACGGCGGTGACCCTGAACGCAAACGTCGTAGGACCGTAACGCGGGCGGGCACCGCGCGCGCGCATGTGGCGGCGATGCGCGCGCGCGGGAGGTCCTTTCGTCTGCTTTCTCGCCGTTTCACGCGCGGCTCGGCTCGTGCAGTTGAGGTCTGGATGACCGCACGCACGCTCCCGAGCCCGCTCCGCATCCTCGCGCTCCCCTTCGCCGCGGCGCTCGCCGCCCTCCCGTTCGCGTGCGCGCAGACCACCGCGGACGCGCCCGGCTCTTCGCGCGCCGCGCTCGGAGAGAGTCCGCCGCCGCTCGGAGTGGCCGGGACGTTTGGCGTCCTCGCCGGCACGACGGTGACGAGCACGGGCCCGACGCGCATCGTGGGCGATCTCGGCGTGTCCCCCGGCCTGGCGATCACCGGCTTTCCGCCGGGGCTCGTGACCGGGACGACGCATGCGGGGGACGCGCTCGCCCTCCAGGCGAAAAGCGATCTCACCGCCGCGTACCTCTTCCTCGCCGCCGAGCCGTGCAGCGCGAATCTTTCGGGCACCGATCTCGGCGGGCGCACGCTCACGCCGGGCGTGTATTGCTTCTCCTCGTCGGCGCAGCTAACCGGCGCGCTCACGCTCGACGCGCAAGGGCGCGCCGACGCGGTGTTCGTCTTCAAGACGGGGAGCACCCTCATTGCGGCGAGCGGCGCGCAGGTGCGCGTCGTCAACGGCGGCAGCGCGTGCGGCGTCTACTGGCAGGTCGGCAGCTCGGCGACCGTTGGGACCGGCGCGACGCTCGCGGGCAGCGTCCTCGCGCTGACGAGCATCACCCTCGCGACCGGCGCGAGCGTCTCCGGGCGCGCGCTCGCGCGAAACGGCGCCGTGACGCTGGACGGCGCCACCGTCTCCGCCGCGGGCTGCGGCGAGGCCGACGCGGGGCCGGTGGCGGACGCCACCGCGGATGGCGGCACCGACGCGCGCGTCGACGCCCGGGTGGAAGATACGGGCTCAGGCACCGTCGATGCCGGCGTGCCGACCGACGCGGCCGCGGACGCGGATGCCGACACGGTCGACGCGTGCGTCGACGCCGCCGCGCCGCCCGAGGACGCCGGCGCCGCGGACGCGTGCTGCGACGACGCCGCGTGCGGGTGATCGCCGTCGGTCGTGGCGGGCGGTCGAGGCCGCGGCCAGGGACTCGGGCCCGTCATCCGATTCGCTGCACCAACACGCGGCAGTGCGGACACGAAAAGCTGCGCTGATTCTCGCCAGGCGACAGCGACGCGCCGCACCCCGTGCACGGCAGCTTGTCGCCGACGTCGAGCTTGTGACCGCAGTGCTCACAAACCATCTTCTTCGCGCCCTGCATGACGCCAACCCCTGCGCCGCACGCGCCGCACGTCGACGGCTCGCCGGTCATGACCTCGGCCTCGACGAACTCACCCGTGAGCTTCGTGCGCTCGAGCAACTGCGCGGCGCGAGGATCGTCGAGCATCGGGACCCACGCCTGGGCGAACATTGAATATCCGATCTTGCGCTGGAGCTCGCCCGACGCGCCGTCCGGCTGCATCCGGTACACGCCGCGCGACTCGTGCAGCCAAGCGAGATACTCCTGCTGCGCGAGCACCGCATGCAGCATGCCGTCGAACGACGGACCGTCCACTTTGATCATTCCCGCTTTCGGCGCCTGAAATGACAGAAGCCTTGTCGCAACCGACACCGCGGCCTCGTGCTGGCCGGCGACTTGATCGAACGCCGTGACCACAGCAGCCTCCGCCATATATGCCACATAGCGTCTTCGGTATTCCGGCTCTCTGACGCGAAACGGCACGGAATTTGGGCACATCGTGACGAAGTTGTCGAAGATCTGGAGCTGCGCGGCGCGGTAACCGTCGACGTCTCCGCGCGCCTTCGCGGCGTCGAGCGTCGGCTGCAACTGCGCCGCGAGACGCTGATACGCCGGCCCGGGCTGCTCCAACTTTCGCTCGCACGCCTTCGCAAAATCATAATCGGAGAGCGCGCCGCAATAATCACAATAGACATAACCCGTTGTGCTCGGACGCGTCTTCGGCGCTCCGCACGCCCTACACACGGTGCGTTTGAAGCGCTCGGTCTTCTTGTTGGGATCGAGCAGGATCACGCCCAAGTCGAGATTCCAGGGCAAGTTCGTCCACGGGCTATTTGAATCTTCGAGGAGCTTGGCGAGCGCATTTCGCACGCCCTCGTCCTCGGCGCCGCTGCTCCAGAAGTGCCGACCCAGCTCGTACCCGTCGGCGTACGCGCGCCAAGAGTCATACGTCTTTTGCACGCGCGCGGCCGCGACCAGCAGGATTTGCCACGCGTCTTCTTGGGTGACGTACCCCGCCCACGCTCCCCACCCTACGACGGCCACGAGCCTGCCCGTGTCCCACGCCATCAGCCCCGCGCGCGCGATCTGCGCGCGGTTGGCGCGCACGATGGCGTGCTTCGGATCGTCCGAGCGCCCATCGGCGTCGAGCGCCGCCAGCGCCTGTTTGGCCTCGGCAGAGTGCCCCGTCCCGAGCAGCCACTTGATGGTCTCGTGAAACTCTTGGGGCGAATTGACGCCGTAGAACTTCGAGAGAGTGCTCGTGCACCATGGCCGCGTGTGCTCGTTGTCGCCCCACCCGCCGAGCTCGTCGTGGTGCGCCCCATTGAGCTCGCTGATGACACCGGCGAGCGCGAGCGCCCAGAGTTGCCGGAGCGGATACGCCATCTTCATCAGAGTATGCGAAGTCGCGCGCGCTTCGGTGCGCCGATGCCACGACGGGCACGGGTCGCGCTGCGCCGAGCGGTGGCCTGCGGGCGCCGAGCCACGGCGGCGCTTGGCAGAACCGGGGCGACGGCGCATCCTGCGCGGGCATGAAGTTCTCGGGGGCCATCGTTCGCAACCTGCTCGAGGCGGTCGAGGGCGCCTTCGGCGCAGACGGCCTCGCGAGCGTGGTGGCCGCGCTTCCCGAGGAGATCCGCGCGCAGGTAGAGCCGATGGTCGTCGCGAGCCGAACCTTCGACGACGACGTGTTCGCGGCGATCCACGCGGCCGTGCGCGACGTCATCGGCGGCGGCAGTGTGGACGCCAATCGCCGCGTCGGCCGGTTCGCGGCGAGCATCGACTTCGGCGGCGCGCTGCGCTCTCTCCTCGACGCGCCCGACTTTGCAGCGCTTCGCAGCGGCCTCGCCGTCGCGTGGCGCCGCTACGTGCCGCGAGGCCACATCGCCTGGAAGGTGCTCGGGCCAGGCTCCGCGCATGCGCACGTTCAAGGCGCCGAGGGCTTCACCGAGCCGATGTGGATCTCGATCTGCGGCCGCGTCGAAGAGATGTTCCGCATCGGAGGGGCCGCATCCGCGAGCGTCGAGCTCGTGTCGTGGAGCCACGAGGAGTGCGTCACCGCGGTGACGTGGACGATGGCGGGCTGATACCCCGGCGGCTCCGAACGCGCTCCGAACGCGCTCCGAACGCGCGGTCGGGAGGGCAGGCCGGTCGCGAAGCTCTCCGGGTAGAGACGGCGATTTCACGCGCCCGTTGGGCTACGTTCGTAGGTGCAGGATTTGGGTGCTATTCTCTTCGGGATAGGACGACGTTCAGCGCTCGATGCGGCGTTTGCCGGTCCCGGGCGGAGGTGCGGTTTGCCGGGTGACGAGGGACTCCACGTGGACTTCCAGGGCTTCGCAGAGACGAGCTGCGACCCACAGCGAAGGGCCCAGCTCACCGCGTTCGAGGCGCGCGACATAGTTCGCCGACAGGCCCGCGCGCGCCGCCAGCTCGGCCTGCGTCACGCCGAGCACCTGCCGCGCCCGCCGGATGGCCTCGCCGACCGCCACGGCGAACTCCGCCTCGGTCTGCGGCGCCGACCTGCGCGTCGCCCCTCCCGCAGAGTCGCCGTGTCCCATCCTCTCAATCTACGCCATCTCGAGGCCGCGTGACTTTCGAGCTCGAGGTCGGTCAGCTCATCGCCGAGCGCTACCAGCTCGTCCGCCTCCTCGGCCAAGGCGCGATGGGCGAGGTGTGGCTGGCCACGCACACGACCCTCCGTGAGCAGTTCGCCGTCAAGTTCCTAAGGCCGGAGGCCGGCGGAGGCGAAGAGCTCGAGCGGACGCTCGGCCGCTTTCTCTTCGAAGCCCAGGTGGCCGCGCGCCTGTCGCGCAAGACGCGACACATCGTCCGCGTCACCGATCAGGGCGAGGATCGCGGCGTGCCGTACCTCGTCATGGAGCGGCTCGAGGGCGAGTCGCTCGAAGCTCGCATGGCGAGCGGCCCCCTCCCCGTCCCGCTGCTTCGAGCCGTCCTTCAGCAATGCGCCCGCGGGCTCACCGTCGCGCACGCCGAAGGGGTGTTTCACCGCGATCTCAAGCCCGGCAACGTGTTCCTCACCGTCGACGAGGACGGGCAGCACCTCGTCAAGCTCCTCGACTTCGGCATCGCGCGGGCCGCCCGGCCCGACGGCAAGCGCGCGGCGACGTCGACCGGGCGGGGTGTGGTCCTGGGCACGCCGAGCTACATGAGCCCCGAGCAAGCGCGCGGCCACACGCAGCTGGATCACAGGTGCGACGTTTGGGCGCTCGCGGTCGTGGCGTACGAGGGGCTCACCGGAGAGATCCCGTTCCTCGGCGACACCGTCGAGGATATCTTCGTCGCCGTGTGTACGCGCGAGCTCGTGCCGATCGCGCGCCGACGAAGCGATCTCGGAGCGGACGTCTCGGCGTTCTTCGAGCGCGCGTTCGCAGAGAAGCCGGGCGATCGCTTCCAAAGCGCGGACGAGCTGGCGCGCGCGTTCGGCGCGCTCGGACCGATTCCCGAGCGGCCCCCGACGTCGCAAGCGGCGTCGCGCGAGGTCGCGACGCACGCGAAGCTCGCCGTCTCGATGAGCCCGGAGACGCGACCGAGCCGCGCGAGCGCGTCGCGGGTCGGCGCCGCGGCGGGCCTGTTCGTGCTCGCGCTCGGCGCGCTCGGCGCGACCGTGGCGCTCTCGCGCGGCGCGGCGGGCGACGGTGCGGCCGCGCCTCCCCCGGAGCCCGCGCCGTCGCACGCGGACGTCGCGCGCGTGGGCGAGCCTGTCACCTCGAGCACCGTCCCCGTCGTCGCCCTGAGCGCGCTGCCGCCCGCGGTGGTTCCCACGGCCACGGGCAGAATCGCCACGGCGCCGACGACCCTGCCGTCGCGACCGCGTGCGACGCCGAGCGCCGGCGCGACGCCGACGGCGTCGGCGCCAACGCCGACCGTCGCGCCGACGCCGACGCCAGCGCAAACGGCACCGACGCCGACGCCACCGACGCCGACGCCGACGTCGACTGGGGCCAAGCAAGGCAACGCAAGCGAGGTCTTCTGATGCTACGGACGCGCGCCCTCGTCGCCGCTTCGCTCGTCGTCGCCGGCCTCTTCTCGGCGTCGCCGGCGCGCGCGGACGCGGAGTCCGACGCAAAGGATCTCTTCGCGCGCGGCCGCGATCTGCGCGCCAAGCATGACTGCGCCGCCGCGGTCGGCGCGTTCCGCAAAGCGTACGAAGTCTTTCCCGGCGGCCTCGGGAGCCTCCGGAACGTGGCCGAGTGCGAAGAGGAGCTGCGCCACCCGGCGACCGCGCGACGCACGTGGCTCGATCTCCGTCGGGCGCTCGTCACGGCGACCGACACGAAATACCGCGGGTGGGACGCCCAGGCGCAAGCGGCGGCCGACCGGCTCGCGCCCGCGGTGGCGAAGCTGACGATCCAGATCGCCGGCGCGCGCGTCGCGGTTCGGCCGGGCGAGCTGACGGTCAGCGTGAACAGAGATCCGCTCCCGGTCGCCTTGCTTGGAACGGAGATCGAGCGCGACCCCGGCCCGTTCACCATCGCCGCGCGGCGCACGCGCGACGGCGCGACCGCGATCGTGAGCCTCAACGTGCAGCAGGGCGAGTCGCGCCGCGTCGAGCTCCTCCTCGAGCGCGACGAAGCCGAGCCAGCGCGCGCCGAGCCCGGCGCCGACGTCGACCCGAACGCGGCGCGGCGCACGATCGGCTACGTGACGCTGGGCGTCGGAGTCGCCTCGCTCCTCGGCGCGGGCGTGTCGCTCGGCGTTCGCCAGTCCGCGCTCGGCGACGTCGACGGCGCGTGCCCAACCCACGCCGCGTGCCCGCCGAGCCTCGCGTCGACGGTGAGCCGCGGGCGCGTCGCCTCGACGCTCGTGAACGTGCTCGGCGGCCTCGGCGTCGTCGCGACGGGCGCCGGCATCGCGCTCATCCTCGCGAGCCCGTCGTCCCGCGAGCCCGTGCCCGCGCGGACCGCCTTCGTGCTCCGCCCGATGTCGCTGGGCGCGCTCGGCGCGTACGGCGCCACCGCGGAGTGGAGCTTGCCATGAAGCGGCGCGTCTCCCTCGCGCTCGCCCTCGCGCTCGCCCTCGCCGGCTTCGCCGGCTTCGCCGCGTGCGCGTTTCCCAGCGTCGCCATCCTGGACGCCGCGCCCGACGAGGGCGGCACCGACGCGACGGTCCAGGACGGCACCGCCGAAGCGGGCAACGGCGACGCCGACGGGTCGCCGCCAAGCGACGGCGGCAGCGTCACCATCGACGCGACGGGCCCGTGCGTCGACGGACAAAAGCGCTGCGGCGTCGCGTGCACCAGCATCTTCGATCCCGGCCACGGTTGCGGCGACCCGTCGCCCTCCTGCGAACCGTGTCCCGGGCCGGCGCACTCCCAAAAGACGCTCTGCGAGTTCCCGGACGCGTCGTGCTCGTTCGAGTGTCAGGCCCCGTGGGT
>JAYVXL010000415.1:0-1712 GCA_043785185.1 Myxococcales bacterium | reverse complement strand
AGCGCGCTCTCGATTTCGGCGGTGCCGATGCGGTGGCCGGCGACGTTGAGCACGTCGTCGATGCGGCCGACGACCCAGAAGTAGCCGTCCTCGTCCTTGCGCGCGCCGTCGCCTGTAAAGTACACGTTCGGCAGGACCGTCCAATACGACTTCAGGTAGCGCTCGTCGTCGTTCCAGAGCGTGCGCGCCATCGACGGCCACGGCCGGCGGATGACGAGCTTGCCCCCCTCGTTCGCGCCGCAGTCGACGCCCTCGTCGCGCACGACGGCGATGTCGACGCCGAAGAACGGGAGGCCGGTCGAGCCCGGCTTGCTGTACACGGCGCCGGGGAGCGTCGTCAGCATGATCGAGCCCGTCTCCGTCTGCCACCACGTGTCGACGATCGGGCAGCGGTCCTTGCCGATGACGCGGTGGTACCAGGTCCACGCCTCGGGGTTGATCGGCTCGCCGACGCTCCCGAGGAGGCGCAGGCTCGACAAGTCCGCCTTGTTCGGCCAGTCGTCGCCCCAGCGGATGAACGCGCGGATGGCCGTCGGCGCCGTGTACAGGATCGTCACGCCGTGGCGCTCGATGATCTTCCAGAAGCGGCCAGGGTCGGGGAAATTCGGCGCGCCCTCGTAGATCATGCACGCCGCGCCGCACGAGAGCGGGCCGTAGACGATGTAGCTGTGGCCGGTGACCCAACCGATGTCGGCGGTGCACCAGTAAAGGTCGCCGTCCTTCAGATCGAAGACGTACTTCGACGTGACGTGCACGCCCGCGAGGTAGCCGGCGGTCGTGTGGAGCACGCCTTTCGGCTTCCCCGTCGAGCCCGACGTGTAGAGAATGAAGAGCGGGTGCTCGGCGTCGAACGCCGGCGGGTGCTTCGCCAGCGCGAGCGCGTCCTCGCTCGGCGGGCGGCCGAGGAGGTCGTCCCACCACACGTCGCGCCCCTCCCTCATCTCCACCGCCGCGCGCTCGCTCCCCATGCGGCGGAAGACGACGACCTTCTCGATCGTCTTGGTCTGCGCGACCGCGTCGTCGGCCATCTTCTTGAGCGGTACGACGGCGCCGCGGCGCCAAGCGCCGTCCTGCGTGAGGAGCACCTTCGCGCCGCAGTCGTTGATGCGGTCGCGGAGCGCATCCGCGCTGAAGCCGCCGAAGACGACCGAGTGCGTCGCGCCGACGCGCGCGCACGCGAGCATCGCGACGACCGCCTCGGGGATCATGCCCATGTAGATGGCCACGCGATCGCCGGCGGCGACGCCGAGATCGGTGAGCGCCGCGGCCATGCGAACGACCTCGCGGTGGAGCTCGAAGTACGTGAGCGTGCGCACGTCCCCCGGCTCGCCCTCCCACACGATCGCCGCGCGTGTACGGTGCTGCGTCGTCAGGTGTCGGTCGAGGCAGCTCTCGGTCACGTTGAGCTTCGCGCCGACGAAGAACTTCGCGCGCGGGAGCTTCCACTCCGCGAACGCCGTCGGCGGCGCGCGGAAGACGAGGTCCTCCGTCTGCGCTTTCCAGAACTGCTCGGGCTCCTCCATCGACTGGCGGTAAAGCTCCGCGTACGCGGAGCGCGCGCCGACGCGGGCGCGCGCGCTGAACTCCGGGCTCGGTTGAGAGCGACGCTCCTCCTTGAGTCGGGACTCGATTCGATCACTCATTTGGGCACCTGTTGCACCTGATCCTGCGGCGGCGCCCGAAGGTAGCAAAAGCGCGGGATGCGCGCACCC
>JAYVXL010000414.1:0-5855 GCA_043785185.1 Myxococcales bacterium | reverse complement strand
GGACGCGGTACCCCTCGGTGATCGCCTTGCCCTGCGGCGGCTCGAGGAACGGGAACTCCTCGACGTCGCCGAGCCCGAGCGCCTTCATGCGCAGGATGACGCCGGCGAGGCCGGTGCGCTTGATCTCGGGATCGGTGAACTCGGGCCGCGCGGCGAAGCTCTGCTCGTCGTACAGGCGCACGCAGATCCCGTCGCGGACGCGGCCGCATCGCCCCTTGCGCTGCTCGGCGCTCGCGCGCGACACGGCCTCGATCTGCAGCCGCGTCGTGCCCGAGCGCGCGTCGTACCGCGACAGGCGTGCGACGCCCGTGTCGATGACGTACACGATGCCGGGGATCGTGAGCGACGTCTCCGCCACGTTCGTCGCGAGGATGATGCGGCGCTCGGCGATCGTCGAGAAGACGCGCGCCTGCTCGCCCGCGGCGAGGCGCGCGTAGAGCGGCTGGACGACCGTGTGCCGCAGGCCGAGCGCGCGGAGCTCGTCCTCCGTCTCGCGGATCTCGCGCTCGCCGGGGAGGAACACGAGGATGTCGCCGCGCGGATCCAGCGAGGTGACCGTCTTGACGGCCTGGGCGACCGCCTCGTGCAGGAGCGCGTCGTCGCTCGGCGGCTCGTAGAGGACGTCGACGGGGAACATTCGCCCTTCGACGGCGAGCACCGGCGCGCCGCCGAAGAACTCGCGGAAGCGCTCGGTGTCGAGCGTCGCCGAGCTCACGATGACCTTCAGATCGGGCCGCTCGGGCAGGATGCGCTTCACCCAGCCGAGGAGAAAGTCGATGTTGAGCGACCGCTCGTGCGCCTCGTCGAGGACGAGCGTGTCGTAGCGCTTGAGGAGCGGATCGCCCTGAATCTCCGCGAGGAGAATGCCGTCGGTCATGAACTTCACGTACGTCCCGGGCGACGTGCGGTCCTCGAAGCGGATCTGGTAGCCGACCTCCGCGCCGAGCGGCACGCCGAGCTCGCTCGCGACGCGCGCCGCCACGCTCGTCGCGGCGATGCGCCGCGGCTGCGTGACGCCGATGAGCCCGTCCACGCCGCGCCCCATCGCGAGGGCGATCTTGGGCAGCTGCGTCGTCTTCCCCGAGCCGGTCGCGCCCGCGACGATGACGACCTGATGCGCGGCGATCGCCTCGGCGATCTCGAGCGCGCGCGCCGAGATCGGCAGCTCCGGCGGGAACGAGATGGCCGCGCTCGCGCCTCGATGGGGCTCGGTCACCGCGTCGTCCGGCATGCGCCGCGCTCCCATAGCACGCCCGTCGCTCAGCTGCGCCCCGTGCGGCGCCGCTCCTCTTCGTCGCGCCACTCGCGTTCGGCCTGCTCCTCGAGGCGGCGCGCGTCCTCGGACGAGACCCGCACGCGCGGCGTCTCGACGGCGACGCGCGCGCGCTCGTCGCGTCGACGCCGAATCGGGCGCGTCGCGATCGAGAGGACGACCATCGCGAGCGTGAGGCCCATGGACGCGCGCCACGGCAGAAACAGCCAGGACAAGCCGTAGAGGGCCCAGAGGAGGCCCATGTACCGGGCGGCGAAGTAGAGGAGGTTGTCGGGAAACTCGTGTCCGCTAGGCGCGAGCGGGGCCTGCGCACCCGGGGACGGCGCCGGAGGGGCGGGAGGTTGCGGTGGAGGTGGTGCCGACGCGACGCGGCGACGGGGCTCGTTCGCCGCGCGCTGAAGCTGCGGCAGGAGCGGACCGATCGCGCGCGCCCGGGTGTCGGGGTCGGGCTCGACCATCGCCGCGAGCGCCGCGACCATCGCCGGGCTCGCCTGCGCGCCGAGCGCCGCTTGCACGTCGATGCCGAGCCCCTTGTGCGGGAGGTCCTCGGGCTGGACGCCGGTGAGCATCCACAGGACCGTCGCGCCGATCGCGTACACGTCCGACGCCGGCGCCGCGCGCCCCTGAAACTGCTCGGGCGCCATGTACCCGAACGTCCCGATGATCGTGCTGCCGCCCTCGACGCGGAGCTTGTCGCGCACGGCGCCGAAATCGACGAACGCGAACGTTCCATCCGGCCGGCGAATGACGTTCCCCGGCTTCAAGTCGCGGTGGATGATGGGCGGCGCGCGCCCGTGCAGGTAGTCGAGGACGACCGCCGCGTGCTCGAGCAGCGCGATCGCGTCCTCCGTGCCGAAGCTGCCGCCGGCCTTGCGGTACTCCGCGAGGCTCGACCCTTCGACGCGTTCCATGACGAGGTAGAGCGTCCCGTTCTCTTCGAAATGCTCGACGTAGGCCGGCAGGTTCGGGTGCGACAGCGACGCGAGGACGCGCGCCTCACGCTCGGCGAGCTCGACGTCCTTCCACTTGCGCGCCGTCTTCAGCTCGAAGCGCTTGATCGCGACGAGCCGCCCTTCGCGCTTGTCGATCGCTTCGAGCGTCGTGCCCTGCGAGCCCTCGCCGAGGGTGCGCGTGACGACGTAGCGGCCATCTCTGAGCGTTTCGGTCACGGCGGCGAGAAGGTAGCACTCCTCTCGCCATGGGGAGGGTAGGCTCGATGCGTGCGCATCGCCGTCGTGAGCACCAGCTACCCGGCGCGCGAGGGGGATCCTTCCGGGCATTTCGTGCAGGCCGAGGTGCGGGCGCTCGAGCAGGAAGGGCACGACGTCGTCGTCCTCACGCCGGACCGGGCGCGCGGGGACGGGGCGTTCGGCTGGCCGGGCTTCGCCGCCCGCGCGCGCGCGCGGCCGTGGCGAGCCCTCGGCGCCGCGCGCTGGGCGTTCGAAGCGCGCCGCGCGCTCACCCGCGCGGACGTCGCGCGCGTCGTGTGCCACTGGGTCGTACCGTCGGTCTTGCCGATCGCGACGTCGACGCGCGCGCCGGCGGAGGGGGTCTCGCACGGTGGGGACGTCCGCCTGCTCCTCGCGCTACCGCCCGCGGCGCGCGCGGCGCTCGTGCGGCGAATCGCGGCGCGCCTGACGTCGTGGCGCTTCGTCTCCGAGTCGCTGCTCGCCGCGCTCTGCGACGGCCTCGGCGCCGCAGACGCCGCGCGCGTCGGCGCGCTCGCCCGCGTCTCCCCCAGCCCGATCGAGGTGCCGCGCCCGTCCGCGGGCGCCCGCCGCGCCGCGCACGCGCACGCGCCGTACGTCGTCGCCGTCGCGCGCCTGGTTCCGGCCAAGCGCATCGACCGCGCGATCGACCACGCCGCGCGCGCGCCGTCCACGCGCCTCGTCGTGGTCGGTGACGGCCCCGAGCGGTCGCGCCTCGAGGCCCGCGCCCGCGCGCGCGGGCTGGACGCGCGCTTCGTCGGCCTCGTCTCGCGCGACGAGGCGCTCGCGTGGATCGGCGGGGCCGACGCGCTCCTCCACGCGTCGGAGGCCGAGGGGCTGTCGACGGTGGTGCGCGAGGCGGAGACGCTCGGCGTGCCGGTCGTCACGCTGGGGACGCGCGGCGATATTTTCCGGGCGACCCGTTGAACGAAACCCCGCGCTCCGGGCACTACCGATCATGATGCCGTCTTCGAGCACGTCCCTTCGCCGCTTCTCTCTTCTCTTCACGCTCGCCGCCCTCGCTGCCGTCCCGCGTGCGGCGCGCGCGCAGGCGCCCGAGGACGTGCTCGTCGTCGACGTCGACGCGAGCGCCGCCGCCCTCGACGCCGCCAAGCTGCGCGAGGCGGTCGGTCAGGAGCTCCACGCCACGGCCATCGCGCCCGACGACGCGCGCGCTCCGTCCGCCAAAGGGACGCTGAAGATCGAGGCCAGCGAGGCCAAGCACGCGATGCGCATCACCTACGTCGCGCGCGCGACGCCCACGGTCCGGAGCGTGCCGCTCCCGGCCGAGCCCGAGGCGGCGCGGCGCGAGGCGGTGCTCGTCGCCGGAAACCTCGCGCGCGACGAGGGGGCGGAGCTCGCGCGCGAGCTGCGCAAGAAGAAGCAGCTCGAGGACGCGAGCCACGCGCCGGTCGAGGCAACCACGCCGCGCGCTGCGCACTCCGAGCGGACGGCGCGCGACATGCTGGAAGAGCTCGACAAGCAACAGCGCTCGTTGATGAACGCGACCCTCTGGGGCGCACTCGGAGCGTCCGCGGTCGGGGCCGGCGTCGGCACGGCAGTGTACGTCAACGGCGATTCGCGCACGGGCGGATCCCTCCTCCTCTTCAGCGGAGTGCTCGCGGCCGATGTGGGGTTCAATTTCTTGCTGGCCCCCGCGTCGCCGTACAAGGAGCTGATCGATCGCTCGGCGCTCAACTCCTTCGACCTCGAGGCGGAATGGGCGAGGGCAGCGGACGACGAACGCGCCTCCCGGCGCACGCGGGCGCTCGCCTCGTTCGTCGCCGCCGGCCTAAGCGCGGGCGTCGGCACGTGGGCGCTCCTCGCCGAGAAGACCTGGGGCGCGAACCGGACGACGTATGGGGCGGTTTTCCTCGCCTTCGGGGGTATCTTAGGTGTCGGCGGAGTCTACTTCGCCACGAACGACGGCCCGCTGGAGGGCGCGCTTCACGTCTACGAGAAAGCGACGGGATTCAAGCCGGCCGCGCCGGCCGCGCCTGTCGCCAACGCCGCGCCGCGTTTGCAGCTCGCGCCGGTGCCGGGCGGCGCGATGGCCGGGCTCAGCGGCATTTTTTGAGTGGATCTACCGAATGAAATCCACTCGAACGAAGCTATTCAAGAGAATCCATTCGAACGAAGCTATTCAAGAGAACCCGCTCGAATGACGGCGATTGAAGAGAAACGCGACCCGCGCACGCTCTCTTTGAATGAAACGCCGGCGAGCGGGAACGGCTTGGTGTGAACGCCCAGGTTCTTGTCGGGTACGCTCGGACGGTGGCAGATGCCGCCGACCTCCCGGACCGCGCTCTCGCCGAGCGCATCGGGCGCGGCGACGTCGCCGCCCTCGGGGAGGCGTACGACCAGTTCCACGCCCACGTCCGGAGGTTCGCGCGGCGTCTCATCCGCGACGCGGCGGCGGCGGAGGATCTGGTGCAGGAGACGTTCGTGGCCCTCCCCACGGCGGTCCGAAGCTACCGGGGCGACGCGCCGCTCCGCGCGTTCGTCGTCGGTGTCGCGGCGAACCATGCCCGCCATCACGCGCGCGGGGCCGCGCGGCGTGCGGCCGCCTTGGACGCGGCGATGCGCATCTTCGAGGCCCCGCCGAGCGGCCCCGAGTCGAAGACGGGCCGGCGCGAGCTCGCCGACGCGCTGCGCGACGCGCTCGAGGAGCTGCCGCTCGAGCAGCGTGTGGCGATCGTCCTGTGCGAGGTCGAAGAGCGCACCGCCGCCGAGGTCGCCCAGATGACGGGGGTGCCCGAAGGCACGGTGCGGACGCGCGTGTTCCACGGGAAAAAGAAGCTTCGTGAGGTTCTGGTGAAGCGAGGACTCGTATGAACGGCGAGCACGATGAGCACCGACCGGACCCGGCCGACGCGCTGCTCGATCGCGCGTTCGCCGCGCTGCGCGAGACGACCGAGGGCGCGCCGGACGACGGCCGCGGTACGCGCGCGCGCGTCCTCCTCGCGGCCGCGGCGGCGCGGCGGACGCGCACGCGGTGGACGTACGCCGCGTTCGCGATGGCGGCGACGTTCGTGACCATGACCGCGTGGGCTGCGGCGACGGGGCGCCTGCCGCGGGTGCTCGACGCGCTGACGGGCGGCGCGAACGAGAGCGCGCCGCGGCCGCCCGCGCCGGCGCCCGTAGGCCCTCGGACCGCGCCCACCGCGGATCCGGCGCCCGTCGCCGCCCCGACCCCGGCCGCGCCGGAGCCCCTTCGCGCGACCGCCTCCGCGGCCGACACCGCGCCGACGATGCCGAGCGCGCCGCCGCCCGCGGCGCCCGCATCCCCGAAGCCCGCCGCATCTGCCGACGCGCAAGAGGACGCGCTCTACACCGCCGCGCATCGGGCGCATTTCGTCGACCGGCAGCCCGCC
>JAYVXL010000413.1:0-5858 GCA_043785185.1 Myxococcales bacterium | reverse complement strand
GCACGAGGTGGTCGCAGAGCTTCGCTTGCCGCTCGCGGTCGGCGCACTTCTTCATCGCGTCGTCGACGGCGACGACGAGCGGCGACCACTTGCCCACGCGCCGCGCGATCGACTCGAGCGCGTCGGACGTGTCGTGATCGAACGGGTCGAGCGAGAGGGCCTCCACGAGCGCGTCGATCGCTTGATCGGGATCGCCCAACCGCCCGTCGAACACCTCGGCGATGCGCCGGAACAGCTCGGCCTTCGCCTTGGGCGCGTCGGTCGCCTCCAGCTTCTTCAGGTAGAGCTCGAGGAGCTCCTCCCAGCGGCCGGTGACGCGAAGGCGCGACTCCTCGTCGCCCGCCGCGACGACCCCGCTTTGCCCGGGCCCAGAGACTTCGCCCTCCGAGACGGTGTCGGCGCTCTCGATCGCGTGGAACGTCTCGAGATCACGGAGCGACTCCGGCTCGGGGACGACCATCACCTCGCCCGAGCTGAGCGCGCCCACGGGGAAGACGACATCCAAGTCCTCGCCATCCTGCGGGCTCGGTCGCGCGACGGGGAAGTGGGCCGTTGGACGGGTGTCGTCCGGATCGCCGGGCCCCCAGCTGGGCTCCCGCTCATCCGCCACGTCGACCCGAATCTGCGCGTTTGACCCGCGCTTCGTCATTCACCGGAGCTCCTTCTACCCTAAAGGAAAAGACGTCTGCGAGCCGCGTGCCTCGCCGGTCCGCCCCTGCTGGATTATTCCGACCCCACCCAAATTGACCATTCGCTCCCACCTGAGGACGCGGGGTTTCGCTTGACGGCGTCCATCGGCTGCCTTACATCGTGTGGGCTAACCCTGACGTTAACGTAAGACGTGCGGGTACTACCGATGAGCAACCTCCGCCTCCCGCTTCTCCAGACGATCGAGCCGCCCGCCGTCCCGGCCGTGGCCGCGCCCGGACTTGAGGATGAGGAGCTCATGCAAATTGGCGATCTCGCTGCGAAATGCGGGAAAACGGTCCGCGCCATCCATCTCTACGAAGAGCTCGATCTTCTCCGTCCCGCCGCGCGGTCGAAGGGGCGCTACCGCCTCTACGACGGTGACGCGCTCATCCGGATTCGCTGGATTCACAAGCTACAGGAGATGGGCTTCAGCCTGACCGACATTCAGACGGTCGTTCGTGACTGGGAGCAGTCGCAGACGGCGCCGCGGATGATGGTCAAGATGCGCGACGTCTACCGGAAGAAGCTCGCCGAAGCGCGCGACCAGATTCTTCGCCTGCAATCGCTCGAACGCGAAATTCAAGCGAGCCTCGTGTACCTCGACACCTGCGACACCTGCGACCCCGAGCGGCTCATTCACGCCTGCCGCTCCTGCGATCTCCACGACTGCCGCGAGCACGTCCCCGATCTGGTGGCCGGCTTCCGCGCGGGCAAAGGCGAAAGCTCACGAGGCGCGCCCTCGCCCCTGAAGGACGACTGAATCATGAAGGCCAACGTCAAGCTCCCGATCTTCATGGACTACCACTCGACGACGCCGGTCGATCCGCGCGTGCTCGAGGAGATGCTGCCGTACTTCCGGCTCGAGACCGGCAAGTTCGGCAACGCGGCCAGCCGCAGCCACGTCTTCGGGTGGACGGCCGAGGAGGCCACCGAGTACGCGCGCGATCGCATCGCCAAGATCATCGGGGCGCAGAGCGACAAGGAGATCGTCTGGACGAGCGGCGCGACCGAGTCCAACAACCTCGCGCTCAAGGGCGTCGCCGAGTTCTACAAGGACAAGGGCAACCACCTCATCACGACGGTGACCGAGCACAAGGCCATCCTCGACACGTGCAAGCGCCTCGAGAAGGACGGCTTCACGGTGACCTACCTCGGCGTCGGCGGGGACGGCCGCGTCGACCCGAACGACGTGAAGCGCGCCATCACCGACAAGACGATCCTCGTCAGCGTCATGGCCGCGAACAACGAGATCGGCACCGTGCAGCCGCTCGAGGAGATCGGCAAGATCACGCGCGAGAAGGGTGTCCTCTTCCACAGCGACGCCGTGCAGGCCGTCGGCAAGGTGCCGTTCGACGTGCAGCGCATGAACCTCGACCTCGTGTCGATCACCGCGCACAAGATGTACGGCCCCAAGGGCGTCGGCGCGCTCTACGTGCGGCGCAGCAAGCCGCGCGTGCGCCTCGTCGCGCAGATGGATGGCGGCGGTCACGAGCGCGGCATGCGCTCGGGCACGCTGAACGTGCCGGGCATCGTCGGCTTCGGCAAGGCGGCGGAGCTCTTGCGCCTCGAGGGCGCGGCCGACAACGAACGCATCTTCCGCCTCCGCGAGCGCCTCCGCACGCGCCTCCAGAGCGCCATGGACGAGACGTACATCAACGGCTCGATGGAGCACCGCCTCCCCGGCAACCTGAACATCTCGTTCAACTTCGTCGAAGGCGAAGCGATGATGATGGCGATCAAGGACGTCGCCGTCTCGAGCGGCTCGGCGTGCACGAGCGCGAGCCTCGAGCCGAGCTACGTGCTCCGCGCCCTCGGCGCCTCGGACGAGCTCGCGCACTCGAGCATCCGCTTCGGTCTCGGCCGCTTCAACACCGAGGACGAGGTCGATTACGTGGCGGATCTCGTCATCTCCAAGGTCAAGCACCTGCGGGACATGAGCCCGCTGTATGAGATGCACAAAGAAGGCATCGATTTGAAAAGCGTCCAATGGACGGCGCATTAGTCAGGTTCGAGGGAGGGTCGGGACCCTCCCTCGAGCTCCCTCCACGGGAAGTAGATTCGCGTAACGATTCCGCGTAACGAAGGAAACGAAAATGGCCTACAGCGAAAAAGTCATCGACCACGCCGAGAACCCGCGCAACGTCGGCACGCTCGACAAGGACGATCCGACCGTCGGCACCGGCCTCGTAGGCGCGCCCGCGTGCGGCGACGTCATGCGTCTGCAGATCAAGGTCACCGCGGACGGCGTCATCGAGGACGCGAAGTTCAAGACGTTCGGCTGCGGCTCGGCCATCGCCAGCTCGTCGCTCGCCACCGAGTGGATCAAGGGCAAGACGGTCGACCAGGCCGAGACGATCAAGAACAGCGACATCGTCACCGAGCTGAACCTCCCGCCGGTGAAGATCCACTGCTCGGTCCTCGCCGAGGACGCGATCAAGGGCGCCATCGCCGACTATCGCGCCAAGCAGGCCGCGAAGCGCGTGGGCCAGGCGCAGTAGGCGAGGTCTCCGATGATGACGAGCGAAGCCGCGCCGAGCCCCGAGAAGGCCCCCGAGAAGACCGAGCCCAAGCCCGAGGTGGCCGCCTCGAGCAAGGCGGGCATCGAGGTGTCGCCGAAGGCCGTCGAGGCGATCAAGAAGCAAATCCAGAAGCGCGGCACGCCGGCGACGGAGACGGCGCTGCGCGTCGGCATCAAAGGGGGCGGGTGCTCGGGCTTCAGCTACGTCATCCAGTTCCACGACGGCCCGCCGCACGCGCGCGACCGCGTCTACGCCTACGTCGCCGAGGACGGGACGCCGGTGCGTGTCCTGTGCGATCCCAAGAGCCTGATTTACTTGAGCGGTGCCGTGCTCGATTGGGAGCAGACGCTCATGCAGCAGGGCTTCAAGTGGATCAACCCCCACGAGAAGACCAACTGCGGCTGCGGGCATAGCTTCACGGTGTAGTGGTGGATCCCTTCGCAGTGCTCGGCCTCGAGCGCGCATTCGACGTCGATCTCGCGAAGGCCGAGAAGACGCACCGCGAGCTGTCGCGCGCGCTCCACCCCGACAGATTCGCGAGCAGCGGCAAGGCGGAGCGGCGCATCGCGCTGGCGAAGGCGGTGGAGGTGAACGAGGCGTGGCGTACGGTGCGCGACCCGGTCACGCGCGCCGAGGCGCTCTTCACGCTCGCGGACATCGCGGTGGGGGACGGCAAGGAGCCCAAGCCCACCCAGGCGCTCCTCGTCGACATGCTCGTGCATCGCGAGGATCTCGCGGAGGCGCGCGCCAAGCGTGACGCGAGGAAGGTGGCGGCGATGGCCGCCACGATCCAGGGTCGCTTCGACGCCGCGTGCGCGGCGCTCGCGCTCGGCTTCCGGGCAGGTCCCGACGCGTCGCTCGTCCAGAAGCTGGGCGAGCTCCGGTTCTACAAGCGCTTCCTCGACGAGGTGAGCGACATCGAAGACGGGTTGGCCAATGGCGCTGCTTGAAATTTTCGATCCCAAGGCCCCGCCGAAGGCGATCGGGATCGATCTAGGCACGACCAACTCGCTCGTCGCGTTCGTGAAGAACGAGCGCCCCCTGGCCATCGCCGACTGCGACCAGGAGTTCCTCGTCCCGAGCGTCGTGAACTACGGCCCCGCGGGCGATGTGCTCGTCGGTCGCCTCGCCGCCGCGCGCGCCGCGCTCGAGCCGCGCGAGACCATCGTCAGCGTGAAGCGCTTCATGGGCCGCGGCGCGAACGACCCGGAGACGCGCCGCCTCGGTCCGTACGAGTTCGTGGCCGAGAGGCCTGGCGAACCCAACGTCGTTCGCTTCCGCGTGCGAGACCGCGAGATCACGCCCGTCGAGGTCAGCGCCGACATTCTGCGCGCGCTCAAGCGCCTCGCAGAGGACGAGCTCACGAACGTCGGCGGCGTCGTCATCACGGTGCCCGCCTACTTCGACGACGCGCAGCGCCAGGCGACGAAGGACGCCGGGCGCCTCGCCGGCCTCGACGTGCTGCGCCTCTTGAACGAGCCGACCGCCGCCGCCCTCGCGTACGGACTCGAAAAGAAGAAAAATGGGCTCTACTGCGTCTATGACCTCGGAGGCGGCACGTTCGACGTGACGATCCTCTTGCTCGAAGACGGCGTCTTCCAGGTGAAGTCGACCGGCGGCGACAGCGCGCTCGGCGGTGACGACATGGACCGCGCGATCGCCGAGGACGTGCTCGGCGTGCGCGGAGGAACGCCGGCAGAGGTCCGCGCGGCGCTCGACCTCGCGCGCCGGATGAAGCACGCGCTGACGGAGGCGGAGAGTGTCTCCGTCGAGGGCGCGACGCTCACGCGCGCGCGATTCGACGCGCTGGTGCAGCCGCTCCTCGACCGCACCGGCGTCGCGTGCCGGCGCGCGCTCAAGGACGCCGGCGTGAAGCCGGAGCAGCTCGACGGCGTGATCCTCGTCGGCGGTTCGACGCGCGTGCCCGCCGTCCGCGCGTACGTGAAGAGCGTCTTCGGCCGGGAGCCGCTCACCGACATCGACCCGGACCAGGTCGTCGCGCTCGGCGCTGCCGTGCAGGCCGAGCTGCTCGCAGGCGACGCGCAGGACGATGTGCTTCTCCTCGACGTGCTCCCGCTGTCGCTGGGCATCGAGGTCGGCGGCGGCGTCGTCGACAAGATCCTGCCGCGCAACACGACCATCCCGACCGGCGCCCGCGCGACGTACACCACGCAAGAGGACAAGCAGACCGGCTTCGAAATCCACGTCGTCCAAGGCGAGCGCGAGCTCGCCGTGGACTGCCGGAGCCTCGCGCGCTTCACGCTCAAGGGCATCCCGCCGATGGCGGCCGGGATGGCGAAGCTCGAGGTGGAGCTCAGGGTCGACGCGGACGGCCTCCTCAGCGTGCACGCCAAGGAGGTCACGACCGGCATCGAGCAGACGGTCGCGGTCAAGCCGTCCTACGGTCTCGACGACGAGGCGGTGGAGCGCATGCTCCTCGACGCCCTCGACCACGGCGAGGGCGATCTCCTCGCGCGCCGCATCGCCGAAGAGCGAGTCGAGTGCGGCCGTATCGTGACGGCGACGAAGAAGGCGCTCGTCGGCGACGCGGCGCTGCTCGCGGCGGGCGAGCGCGAGCGGATCGAGGTCGCCATCGCGGCCGCCGAGGAGGCCGCGCGCGGCGCCGAGCCGGCGAAGATGCACGCCGCC
>JAYVXL010000412.1:0-5880 GCA_043785185.1 Myxococcales bacterium | reverse complement strand
GCCGCGTTGCGCGCGCAAGGCGACAAGCTCGCCTCCGCGCCCCGCGTCGCGCGCGCCCGCGCCGTGGCCGCCGTCTCCGGCCGCGGTCGCCGGCGGCGGCTCGGGGTCGGGCTCGGGATCGGGATCGGCGGCGCCGCCGTCGGCCACTGCGGGGACGTCCCAGTGCGCCTTTGGCGCCTCGCCGCGCCGCGTCCAGCGGTTGTAGCGGTCCTCCATCCGGTAGGCCCGGTCCTCCATCCAGCTGACGGCGTCGGGTCCGAGCACCGCGCGGGCCGCGTCGGCGAGCCACGGCCCCAGCCACGGCACGTGGTGGATCGCGTACCAGAGGATGCCGAGCGAGAGCGGCGTCCCGACGAGCAGCGTGACGAGCGCGCGCTCGAGCCGGCGTCGCCATTTGCCTTTCGCCTTCGCCTTCGCCTTCGCGACCGCAGGGCGGGGCGGCGCGGGTCGCACGTTCGGCGCTTGAGGGTTGGGGCCGCTGTACATCGCGCAGCCCCCTCGCCGGGGCGGCGCCATTGTCGCCGGGCGCGGCGTCGCGCGCAATTCCTACCGTGCTCCGCGGTCGCCCACGGGCACGCACCCCTCGTCGCCATCGCCCGCGCTGCGGAGGCTCGCGGGTCGTCGCGGCCCTGATTTGCAGGGTAAGCTTTACCCGTGCGTCACGACCTCGCCGCGCTCGCCATCGCCGTCGCCGCGACGTTCGCGGGGGGAGCGGCGCGCGCGGGCGAGTTCGTCGACACCGCGTGGCGCAACGAGGAGGGGCTCCCGCAGGCGACCGTGAACGCCATCGCCGAGACGCCGGAGGGCTACATCTGGGCGGCGACGGAGGCGGGGCTCGCGCGATTCGACGGGCAGCGCTTCGAGACATTCGACACCCGTCCTTCGATCGGATGTCAGACGGTCACGGCGCTCGCCGTCCAGCGGAGCGGCGCGTTGGCCATCGGGACCAAATGCGGCGTGCTCTTCGCGGAGGACGGCCGCCTCACCTCGCGCGGCGCGCGCTTACCGGAGCCGCGCGCCAACCCGCTCACCGCCATGGTGCTCGGCGAAGACGGCACGCTCTGGGTCGGCACCGCGTCCGGCGTCGGCCGCGTCGTGGGCGATCGGGTCGAGATGCTGCCGATCGCCGCCCCGCCCAACGTCGCGGTGCTGTCGCCCGCGCGCGGCGGCGGCGTCTGGGTCGGGGCGTGGGGCGCCGTGGGCCGCGTCGACAGCGCGGGCGCCTACACGCTCGTCGCGCACGTGCACGGCGACGTCCGAGCGATCGAGCAGACCCGCGACGGCAGCGTGTGGGTCGCCGAGCCCGACGGCCTGAGGCGCCTCGAAGGCGGCGCGCTCGCGGACGACCCGCGCGTCGCGGCCATGCGCGGCAAGGACGTGCTGTCGCTCCACGAAGGGCCGGACGGGAAGCTCTACATCGGCCTCGAGGCCGGCGACGGGCTCCACGTGCTGGACGGCGCCGGCACGCGCATGCTCTGGCGACCTCTGCGCGTGGGCGTCGCGACCATCCTCGTCGACCGCGTCGGGGGCATTCTCTACGGAACCCACGCCGACGGCCTCCATCGGCTCGATCGCCCGCTCTTTCGCGTGGTCGACCTGGGACCCGCGACGCGCGAGCCGGCGTGGTCCGCCTACCCGGGCCCGGCGGGGGACGTGTGGGTGGGCTCGCGTCTCGGGCTTCTTCATGTGCCGGCCGAGGGGGACGCGCGCCTCGTCGCGACGGGCCCGGCGGCGCGGACCGACGTGCTCTCCGTGCTCCGCATGAAGGACGGCGTCGTCTGGGCCGGCATGCGCGACCGCCTCTTGCACGTCGAGCCGTCGGGGGCCGTGCGCGAGCTCGGGGTGAAGGACGGGCTCCCCGGTCTGCACATCGGCGGCATGCTCCAGGACCACGCGGGCCGCGTCTGGGTAGGCACCGTTCACGGCCTCGCGCGGCTCGAGGGAGACCGATTCGTGGGCGTGGCGCCCGAGCGCACCCGCATCTACGAGCTCCTCGAGCCGTCCCCCGGCGAGCTGTGGGTGGCTGCCGAGAACGGGCTCCACATCCTCCGCGACGGGGCGGAGGTGAGCCAGCTGGGCGTCGCCGAAGGGCTGCCCGAGTCGATGACGACCTGCCTCGCGCAGACCCGACTCGGTGTCCTCGCCGGTGGCCCGTCCGGCGTCGCGCTCGTGCGCGAAGGCCGCGTCGTCGGCAGCCTGCACAAGGCCGAGGGGCTTCTCGCCGACGAGATCCTCGGCGTCCACGCCGACGGCCGCGGCCGCGTCTGGTACACGACCGACTTCGGCATCGCGTCGGTGTCGGAGGACGAGCTCGACGCGTATTTCGCGCACAAGATCTCGGCGGTCGCGTCGCGCAGCTTCGGCACCGGCGACGGCCTTCCCGTCATCGAGTGCAACGGCGGCAGCTCGACGAGCATCGCCGCGCTGCCGAACGGCGACATCGTCTTCCCGACGATGCGCGGCCTCGTGCGCTTCAACCCATCGAACGTCGGGCCGCCCCCCGCGCCGGCGCGGGCGATCATCGACGGTGTGCGCCTGCCCGACGGCAACCTGTACGCCCGCCTCGCGCGGCGCCTCACGGCGACCGAGCGCAACCTGCGCTTCGAGTTCACCGCCGTCGCCCTGGCCGCGCCGTCGCGCGTCCGCTTCGTGCGCCAGCTCGAGGGCTTCGATCCCGCGCCGAGCGACCCGACCGCCGAGCGCGCGGCGTACTACACGAACCTCCCGCCCGGCCGCTACCGCTTCCGCGTGCGCGGCTGCGACGTCGAGGGCGTGTGCGAGCCGGACGGCGTCGTCTTCCCCGTCGACCTCGCGCCGCGCTTCCACGAGCGTCGCGGCTTTTGGCCGGCGCTCGCGCTCGGCATCGTGGCGCTCGCCGGCCTCGCGTTCGTCCGGCGCACCGGCCAGCTCCGCGCCGGCGCCCGCGAGCTGCGCGCCCGCGTCGGCGAGCGCACACGCGAGCTCGCCCGCGCCAACGCCGACCTGAAGAACGCGTTCCGCGCCGCCGCGCAGGCGCAGGCCGCGGTCGAGGCGCTCCTCGAAGAGATCCCGCTGCCGATCTTCGTCTACCGCGAGGGCAAGCTCCGCTACGTCAACGCGGCGGGCTGCACGCTGCTCTCGGCGGTGGCCGGCGATCTCGTCGGCACGACGACCGGCGCCGAGTGGCGCGCCGGGCCGGAGGTCGCCCTCACGACGAAGGACGGCGGACAGATCCTCGCCGAGATCTGGCGCTCCCCGTTCGTCTGGACGGGCGAGCCGGCGGATCTGGTGATCGCGCGCGACGTGACCGAGGCGCGCCAGCTCGCGCTGCGCGCCGCGACCAACGAGCGCCTCGCCGCGATCGGCACGCTCGCCGCCGGCGTCGCGCACGAGATCAACAACCCCCTCACGTACGTCGCGGCCAACCTCCAGCACGTGCAAGCCCTCTTGCGCGGCGCGGGCGGGCTCGCCGACGCGCAGGAGTCGCTCGCCGAGGCCGTCGACGGCGCCCGCCGCATCGCGACGATCGTGAAGGGCCTCACGACGGTGGCCCGCGCCTCCGACGATCGCATCGAGGCCGTCGACCTCGCCGCGGTCGTCAACTCCGCGCTGATGATCGCGGCCGCCGGCCTCCGGCCGCGCGCGCGCACGGAGATCCAGGGCCTCGCCGGTCTGCCCAGCGTCCGCGGCGACGCCACGCGCCTCGGGCAGGTCGTGCTCAACCTCGTCACGAACGCCGCGCAGTCCTTCCCCGAAGACAACTTCGAAGCGAACCTCGTCACCATCACCGGCGCGCGCGAGGGCGCGGACATGGTCCGCATCGAGGTCGCCGACAACGGCGGCGGTATTCCGCGCGCCATCCTCCCGAAGATCTTCAATCCGTTCTTCACCACGAAGCCGGTCGGGGAGGGCACGGGCCTGGGCCTCTCGGTCTGCCACGGGATCGTGCGCGCGTTCGGCGGCGACATCACGGTGAAGAGCGAGGTCGGCGTCGGCACGACGGTGACGGTGACCTTGCCGATCTGGGACGGCGACGCCGCGCAATCCGGCGCCATGCCGAGCCGCCGGCCTGGGGCCAGGGCGAAGGTGCTCGTCATCGACGACGACCCGCGCGTCGCCCGCGCGATCGGCCGCTCACTCCGCGCGTACGCCGTCACGCTCGCGCCGTCCGCGGAGGACGGCCTCGCGCGCATTCACGCCGGCGAGCGCTTCGACCTCGTGCTCTGCGACTTGATGATGCCCGGCATGGACGGGCTCGGCTTCCACGCGGCGCTCGAGCGCGCGGGGTCGCCGCTGCTCCCGAGCCTCGTCTTCATGACCGGCGGCGTCTCCTCGAACGAAATCTCGCGCTTCCTCGAGACGTGCACGGTCCCGTGCGTGCAGAAGCCGATCGACGTCGAGGCGATCGACCGGCTCGTGCGCGCGCGCGTCGGGCGCACCGTCCCGCCGTCGGGCGCCGCGCCAAAGTCGATGGGCGCGTGATGGTATCCTGACGTCGTGGCGAAGGTCCTCCTGGTCGACGACGACGTCGCGCTCCTCGACGTGCTCGCGCTCTCGTTCGAGGACGCCGGCCACGAGGTCTCTCGCGCGACCGACGGCGCGCTCGCCCTCGCCGCGATCAAGCGCGCGCGCCCGGACCTCGTCGTCTGCGACGTCACGATGCCGCGTCTCGACGGCCTCAGCCTGTGCCGGCAGCTCCGCGAGGCGAAGGACGCGATCCCCATCGTGCTCCTCACGTCGCGCGACGCCGAGCTCGACGAGGCGCTCGGCCTCGAGCTCGGCGCCGACGACTACGTCACCAAGCCGTTCAGCACGCGGGTGCTCCTCGCGCGCGTCGCGGCGCTCCTCCGGCGCGAGCAGGCGAAGGCCGGCCCCGGAAAGCCGACGCTCCGCGCCGGCGATCTGACCCTCGACGCCGAGCGCATGCGCGCGGTGTACAAAGGCGTCGAGGTCACCGTGACCGTCACCGAGTTCCGGATCCTCGAGGTGCTCGCCAAGCGCCCCGGCGTCGTGTTCTCGCGGGCGCAGCTGCTGCAGCTCGTGCGGGGGGACGACTCGGTGGTCGTCGACCGCATCATCGACACGTACGTCCGCCGCCTGCGGCGCAAGCTCGAGGCGATCGACGCCGCGTTCGCGTGCATCGACACGGTCGTCGGCGCGGGCTACCGATGGCGCGAGTAGGCGAGGCGCCCTGATGCAGCGGCGACGCTCGCTCCGCTGGAACGCGCTGCTCGTCGTCCTCGCGGTCGCGCTCTTCCCGCTCGGTTACGTCCTGGCGTCGGCGACGATCGAGCAGCTCTTCGTGGGGCGCACGCTGGCCCGCGCGGGCGCGTCGGCCGACGAGATCGCGGCCGCGCTCTCGAGCGGCGACCCGGCGACGGCGGACGCGCGCGTCGACGCGATCGCGCGCAGCCGCGACCAGCGCGTGCGTCTCGTGGGCGCCGATGGAAAGGTGGTCCTCGACGCCGACCACGTCATCGGCGAGCGCTGGATCTTTTGGCTCGGCGACGTGTTCTACGGCCCCGGCCGTCCCGCCGGCTTCGCAGCGCTCGAGGAGCGCGAGGGTGCGGTCGCGTCGCGGCCCGAGGTCCTCCGGGCGCTTGCGGCCGGGGAAGCCGGCGGCTGCGAGCACTCGGTGATGGGCAACCTCGAGGTCTGCCACGTCGCGCGGCGCGTCGTCGCGGCGGGCAGCGGCGGCGCGCAGCCGATGGTGCTCCACGTGCAAGGCAGCTCGCGCCGTGCGCTCGACGCGCTGTGGGACTCGCGGCGGCAGCTCGTGAAGCTGACGTCGTTCGTGCTCGTGCTGGGGCTCCTCTTGGCGTGGTGGATGAGCGCCAAGATGGTCCGCCCCGTCGAGCACCTGCGCGAGGAGGTGCTCGGACGCGCGCGCGCGGCGGTGCC
>JAYVXL010000411.1:0-5888 GCA_043785185.1 Myxococcales bacterium | reverse complement strand
CGTCCACACGCTGCGGCTTGCCGGAGTCGTAGCCGTTGTAAACTTCGATCGCGTCGAAATCGGTGCGCATGCGCGGGGGCGTCGCCTTCGAGTCCGGGCCAAACTGGTAGACCTCGAAGTAGCCGATCGCCTGCGGCAGGCGCGGGTGGTGGACGACGAGCACGCGGCTCGCGTCGCCGCGGCGGGCGGCGGCGAAGATGGCGCCGAGGTTGGTCTGGCGGTACGGCGGCGCGGGCCCCGGCGGGTACGGGAAGACCCCGAAGTGGCCGAAGCGCGGGTTGAACGTCGTGACCTCGACGCCGTGCACCCAGGCGAGCTTGCCGGTGAGGTCCTGCGACTCGAGCGCCGGGCCGTAGTCGCCCACGAGGTTGTGCTCGCTCGGCACGGCGAAGTCGACGCCCGCCGCGACGAGCGAGAGCACGCGGTCCTCGGCGGAGACGGGCGTGTCGAAGCTCGGGCGCGCGTGGACGTGCAAATCGCACCCGACGACGCCGGGCGTGGGCACGACGTGGCGGAGCGCGAGGTCGGCGGACGCGCTGTGGCCGCCGATGATCTCCACCGTCTTGGCGTCGATCGTCCACTCGACGCCGCGCGTCGCCGCGACGCGGTAGCGACCCGCAGGGAGCGGCGTCGAGAGCTCGCCCTTGAGCGAGTCGATGATCGGCCCCGCGCCGGACGCGCGGTAGTCGGGACCGAAGCTCGGGTCGAGCGTCCCGTCGATGCCGTGGACGATGACGCGCGCGGTGACCGGCGCGCCCGTGTCGGCGTCGGTGACCTTGAGCGCGAGCTCACCACCCGGCGACACGTCGAGGCGCAGCTCCCAAGGCAGGCCGGGCAAGAACGTCGTCGGCGCGCTCGTGCGCGCGGCGTCGAGGGCCGCGTACCACTGCGTGACCGTCGCGGGCACGTCGAGCTCGAAGTGGCCGCTCGCGTCGGTGTGGGCGCGCACGCGCGGCGCCCCCTCGACGTCGAGCCCGAACACCTGGGCGCGCTCGCGCGTGCCGGTGACGACCCCGCGCACGTGCTCGGTCTTCGCGCCGGTGGCCTGGAAGAGGCTCCGCCACACGCCGCCGCCCGGCGCGCCGAGCACGACGCGGAGCGCGCACGCCGCCGCGTTCGTGCCGTCGAAGGCCACGTCGGCGCTCGTGACCGCGAGGCGCATCGGCGCGTGAGCCTTGCCCCCGTCGTCGGCGAGCAGGCTCACGGCGAGCGGCGCGCCGCTCGACGCGAAGCCGAGCGGGCGCGGCACGGCGTCGAGGACGACGACGCTGCCGGTCGCGGCGCCGAGATCGGCGAGGTCGCCGGTGCCGCTCACGAACGCCGGGCGCCCCGCGGCCTCGGTCTCGAGGCGCAGCGCCACCGTGTGCGCGGACGCCAGCGGCCCGCGCGGGACGAGGTGCAGCTCGGCGACGAGCGCGTCGCTCTCGGGCTCGACGTGCAGCTCGAAGAGGGCGCCGGCCTCCTCGCCGCCGAGCGTCAGCGGGATCGCCGCGGCGAACGAGCCCTTCTCCGAGGCGTGCAAGTCTTGGCGGCCGATGGAGAGCGGGCGCGCCGTTCCGTTCACGACGATCGCGACCACGATGTCACGCCCGGCCGGCTCGTCGCCGCTCCGGAGCGTGATCGTGCCGCGCGCGCCGTGCAGCGTGAAGGAGCTCGCGCGCCCGCCGAGGAGCGTGCCGGCGCCGGCGCGCTTGAGGCCGAGCTCGGGCAGCTGCGCGCGCCGCTCCGGCGCGCTGGCGGCGACCATGAACGCGATGCCGCCCGCGAGCGCGCCGGCCATGACGAGGTCGAGCGGACGCGACATGGTCAGAGCAGCTCGCCTTTGCGCCTTCGCACCCTCGCGTCAGGCTATCCCATCCGCCCGCGGGCCGCCGAGCGTGGCGACGCGGCTCGTCTCGCCGGCGGGCGCCAGCGTCACGACGAGATCCGGCGCGCCGCCGAGCGCCGCCGCTGCGCCGTCCCCCCACTCGACGAGCACGATCGCCCCCTCGGCGCGCCGCTCGCGCAGGCCGAGCCGCGCGATCTCCACGCCCAGCCCCGCGGCGGAGTCGAGCAGCCGATAGAGATCCGCGTGCACGAGCGGCGCGCCGGCGGTCGCGTACTCCTGCACGAGCGTGAACGTGGGGCTGGTGATCGCGACGTCCTCCGACACGCCGAGCCCGCGGGCGATCGCGCGCGCGAGGAACGTCTTGCCGGCGCCGAGGCCGCCGGAGAGGAGCACGAGATCGCCCGCCTCGAGGCGCGACGCCAGCGTTCGCCCGAGCCCGGCGGTCTCCTCCGGCGTGGCGAGCCGCACCGTCGTCATCGTCAACCTCGCCCCCTAAAAGCGGACGAGCCCGCGCACGGTTCCGCCGACGAGCACGAGCGTCGACGAGCCGAGCACGGGCGCCGCGTCGAAGGAGGCCTCCACCTGCGCGCGCTCGCCGAGGCCGAGCGCGACGAACGCCGAGCCGCGCAAGTAAAGGCGCGCCGACGTGTCGCCGCCCGTCGGGAAGAACGCGCCGACCGTGGCCTCCGGCCCCGCGAAGAGACGCATCGTCGGCGCGATCGGGATGGCGTAGCGCGCGCCACCGTCGAAGAAGATGGAGCCCGGGCCGGCCACGGAGCCGGCGAAGTCGGCGCGCAGCTCGAGGCCCGGCACGGCGTCGAGCGCGTAGCCGCCGCTCGCCTCGAGCGCGAACGCGGTCGGCGAGCCGGTCGCGTTGGCCGGCCGCTTCACGGCCGACGACAGCAAGACCCCCGCGCCGAGCGCGAGCGGGCGGCCCTCGGCGTACGCGTGCTTCACGGCGGGAGGCGGCGGAGGCGGCGGCGGGGGCGAAGGCGTGGGCGGCGCGACGGGCGGCGGCGGCACCGCGGGCGGCTTCGGCTTCGGCGCCGTGCGCTCCCAAGGAATGTCCGCCGTGCCGATGCCCTCGGGCCGGAGAAGCCGCGCGAGCATCTCGCCGATCTGGTTCGTCGCCTCGCTCGGCTCGATGTCGCGCGCGAGCGACTCGACGCGCCCCGTCGCGACCTGGCACACCTCGAGCTCGACCCGGTAGCCCGCGTCGCGCGTGGCGACGCGCCCCGCGACCGTCCACTCCGACCCGCTCGCGCGCCCCGCCGCGCGGTACTCCTCGCTCGTGTCCGGCACGCCGTCCTTCGAGCTCATCTGGGCCGAGAGCAGCTCGGACGGCGAGGCCAACGTGTGCCCCTTGGCGAGGGCAGCGGCGCCCGTCGAATCGCGGGCCGCGCCCAGGTCCGCGCTCGTCGCTTGCCCGGCGCTCGTGAACGGGAGAAGGGCGACCTTGTCCGCGAGCGCGCGGGCCGGAAGCGCGAGCGTCATGGCGAAGAAGAAGAGCCGGAGAAGCGGGAGAAGACGTCGCATCAGCGCCTTTCTAGTCATGCTTCTTAGCTCGGATCGAGCGAAGTGGCATCGGGTTCTAATGTGGACGGTGGCAAGAACGGCGCCAACGCTCAAGACGCCACCGCCGGCAGCGCGACGAGCGCGCCCGACTCCGGCACGACGCAGCGCACCTTCGGGAGCGCCATCGCCATCGCCTGCGCGAACTTCCCGCCCGCCCCTTCGATGACGGTCGCGAGCGCGACGCGCGCGAGCGTGTCCGAGAGGTACGCCTCGGCGTGCGACGGCATCGCGAGCTCGACGCCGAGGCGCTCCGCGGCGATCACGGCGTCGTCGGGCGTCATCACGTGGAGCCCGCCCGTGCGCACGCGCGTGCCGTCGACCGGCAGAATCGCGGCGCTCGGGCGCAAGCGCTCGGCGATTTCCTGCAGGCCGTCGAAGAGGCGCGTGTCGCCTGCAAAGTACACGCGTCGCCCCGCGCCCTCGACGACGTAGCCGACCTCGTAGACGTCGTGCTGCGCCGGCACCGCCGTCACCCGCGCGCGCCCGACGGTGCGCGTCTCCCACGGCCGGAGGACGGTGACGTCGGCGAAGCCGAGCGCCTTCACGCGCGCCGCGAGATCGTCCGTCGCGACGATGGCCAGCGCGCGCTTGTCGAGCCGATCGATCGCCCGCATGTCGGCGTGGTCGGCGTGATCGTGCGTCACGAGGAGCGCGTCGAGGTCGCCGATGCTCTCGGGCAGCGTCGCCGGCCCGCGCACGTGCGAGAGCGCGCCGAACGCCGGGTCGTAGAACCACGGATCGGTGAGGAGGCGCGCGCCGGCGACCGCGAGCAGGTGCGTCGAGTGCCCCACGTGCACGAGCGCGCCGAGAGAGAGCTCCGGACTGGATCCCAGCGCGTCGCGGCTCGCGGCGAAGCGCTCGCGCGCCGAGGGCGGCAGGAGCGCCGCGTGGTCGAAGCGCCCGCGCAGCGAGAGCACCTCGACGGCGCCGGCGGCCGCCCCGGCGAGCGCGGCCGCGAGCGCGCGGCGGCGCGTCCAGAGCTTCACGACGCGCGCGCCCCGCGCATCAGCCGCGGATCTTCGCGTAGAGGTCGCGCATCGTCGGCCGCGCGCGCTCGGCGAGCGCGCGCACGCCCGCCTCGAGCTTCTGACCGGTGGGCCAGCCGTCCCACGCCGTCAGCGCGATCTCGTGCGCGATCGACCGCGGGCGCGCGCCGTCGGGCCGCGCCGCCCGCGGCTGTCGCCACTTGACGACCGCGCGCTGCACGCCGCTCCAGAAGCGCGCGCGCGCCGCGAGGCTGAGCATCGCGCCGCGCCGCACCTCCGCTTGCGCGGCGTCCGTGGTCGCGTAGAGCGCGAGCGCCTCCTCGAGCCACAGGCCGTGGTCCTCGTCCTGCGCGACGTGGAGCGTGAAGTAGTGGATCTCGTCGTCCGCGAACCCCGCGCGCCGGAGCCCCGGGATCACCGCGTCGAACATGCGCGGGATCGCCCACTCGTGCCCGGGCCCCACCGCGCCGAGGCCGACCAGGAACGGCTCCTCGGTCACGATGCGCCGGTGCTCCTTGATGAACGCCGCCGCCGGCGCGGGCACGCGCACGTCGAGCTTGCCCCCGACGTCGCTCCCGCACGACCGCAGAAAATGCCCGTAGAGCGTCGCGTGGTCCTCGCCGCGCGAACCCTCGCCGTACTCGTCGACGAGCACCTTGGCGAGCCACAGCTTGGCCTCGCTCGACGGCGCGCGGCATAAGAGGCGCTCGAGGTAGCTCGTGAAGACGCACACGAGCGGGTAGTGGTTCTCGCCGAAGACGCGGTAGTCCTCCCGCGAGAACGGCGCCGTCGCGATGCGGTTCAAGAAGATGTGGTTCGTCGCCGGGTGCGTCTCGATGGCGCGCCGCAGCTCCGCGAGGAACTCGTTGGTCGGCGTCATTCGGCGGCGCCCTCCCGGGCGAGATCGTCGACCCACGTGAGCTTGGGGATCCGCAGGCGCACGAGCCCGTCGCTCGGCTTGCCCTTCTTCGCGACCTTCTCGGCCTCGTGCTCGTCGCCGGTCGGGTAGCGGACGTCCTGCCACGTGAGGCCGGCCTTCGCGCCGGGGCCGTTCATCAGGCCCTCCTCGTCGCGCAAGAACGAGCGGTGGTCGTAGTGCACGCGCTGGTAGCGCCACGTCCGCGCGTAGAACCACGTCATGCCGACGAGGATCTTCGCGACGAAGCGCGGCCGCTTCTTCGCGATCGCCTCGAACGCCGCGCGAACGCTGGAGTCGGTCTCGTCGTAGAAGCGGCACATCTGCTTGTAGAACGCGTCGCGCGGCAGGCGCGTCGGCAGGACGGCGTGGAGCAGATCGAAGAGCCGGTGGTCGGTCGTCAGGAGCTTGTCTTGGTACGTCCGATAGAGCTGCGTGCCGGGGAGCGGCGTCAGGATCGTGAGGAGCGGGATCGCGATCTTCAGGCTCCGCACGTACTCGTAGAGCTGCTCGAACTGCGCCGCCGTCCAGTCCGCGCGCGCCATGAAGATGCCGGTCATGAAGATGCCGTGCGCCGCCATGA
>JAYVXL010000410.1:0-1723 GCA_043785185.1 Myxococcales bacterium | reverse complement strand
GCCCCGCGGCGCCCGCGTCCGACGCGGGCGGGCCGCCGAAGCGCTCGCTCGCGCCGTGGCTCGCGTTCGCGGCCGCCGCCGCCGCGCTCGCGTTCACGCTCCGCCGCAAGCGCGCGCGCGCGCGCGACGCAGGCCCGTGACGCGGGGCGACTACGCGGCCTTGCACTCCTCGCAGCGGGAGACGGCCTTCTTCTTCCCGCGACCGAGCGGCTTGTGGCAGCTCGTGCAGAACGCGACCTGGCCGCTGCACGCCTCGCAGTAAAACACCCCCCATCGCTCGAACGCCTCGACGCGCGGGTCGCCGTCGCAGTGCCCGGGCGTGTGGCACGGGCGCGGCTCTTTGACGCCGCAGCCGGCGCACACGCAGAGGGGGTGCTGCTGCACGAGCTTGGTGAGCTCGCCGCCCACGCCGCCGTACGGCGCGACGCCGCTGCCGCGACAGAGCGGGCACGCCGTCGCGAGGCGGCCCTGCACCGCCGCGCGGATGAACTCGCTCTTGTTCGGCATGGCGTCGAGCAGCGCGGCGAGCTCCGGCTCCACTTTGAACGCGACGATGTGCTTGGTGGGGCGGGGCTTGCGCGGCATCGGTATAACCGAAGTTATAACCCATCGCGCCTCGCGGCGCCGCCGCGCGACGAATCGGCCTTTTTCAGCGCGCGGGGGCCGCCGCGTACGTGTGGAAGGACGACGGCAAGCGGCCCCGCAGCGCGTGCGCGCCGCCGAACGCCGCGGCCGCGAGCACCATCGAGACGACGAACGTGGCGAAGAGGCCGCGCCCGCGCGACCGGGGCGCCCCCGCGGGCGCGACGAACGTTGGCGGCAGCGTAGGCGTCGGCGGCAGCTCGAAGAGCACCGTCTCCTCGAGGGCGATGTCCTTGTTGCTCATGCGCACGTGCGACGGCGGCGCGGCGGGAGGTCGGGGGTCGCTCGGGTAGAACGACTCTTGGAGCGGCGTGGTCAGGAGCATCGGGCGCATCTGCCCGCCGGGGACGGAGACCTCGATCTCGATCGACGTGTCGATCGGCGCGTGCATCTGCGGGAGCGGCGTGACGACGGTGACCTCGCGATCGGTCCGCGGCCGCACGAGCTCGCGCGCCCCGCTCGGCGCGACGCCGAGCGCCATCTCGAGCAGCTCCGCGAACGCCTTGCAGTCGGGGATGCGCCGCTCGCGATCGCGCGAGAGCGCCGCGTTCACGACGCGCGCGACCGCGGGCGGCACCCACGGCGCGACTTGCTCGATGCGCGGGGGCGCCTCGGTCATCACGCGCATCAGCGTGTGGTGCGCGCGCCCCTTCGGCACGAACGGCGAGCGCCCGGCGAGCATCTCGAAGAGCACCGCGCCGAGGGCCCACACGTCGGTGCGCCCGTCGACGTCGGAGACGCCCTGCGCCTGCTCCGGCGACATGTACTGCGGCGTCCCGACCGGCATGCCCACGCCGGTGAGGTCGGCCGACCAGGTGCCCGACGCGCCTTCGCCGTCGATGTTCGCCAGGTTCTTGGAGATGCCGAAGTCGAAGAGCTTCACGAACGGCGCGTCGTCGTCGCGGCGCACGAGGAAGACGTTCCCCGGCTTCAAGTCGCGGTGCAGGATGCCGGCGGCGTGCGCGGCGCCGAGGGCGCGCGCGACCTGGAGCGCGACGCGAAGCGCGTCGGCGGTGCGCATGCGGCCCGACCGCGCGAGGTAGCTCGCGAGGTCCTCGCCGTGCAAGAGCTCCATCACCAT
>JAYVXL010000409.1:0-5894 GCA_043785185.1 Myxococcales bacterium | reverse complement strand
GCGCGCGCGCCGCGGCGGCGGCGCGGGGCGGCGGCGCGGCGGGGGCAGCGCCGGCGCAGGCGGAGACGAACGCGAGGGTGAGGACGAGCGGGCTCTCTCTCATCACGCGACGGTACCGTGCTTTTCGGGGAGGCGCGATCTGGCGCAGCGAGAGAGCCCGAGCGCCGATGACCTGCGCCCGTACTGGCTGGGACGCTACCTCGGGTCTTGACCGCGACGGAGTGACGGCGGCGCGGCGGGCGCGCCCGCGGTAGACTGAGCGCGTGACTCGCCTCCGGTCGTGCGTGCTCGCGGCGACGTTCGCCGCGTGCGCGTCGTCTTCGCCGTCGGTTTCGGGGCCGCCCGCGCCGACGTTTCGCAAGCAGACCGTCGACGTCGCGTTCCGGTCCGAGGGCGTCGCGGTGTTCGACGTCGACGGCGACGGCCGCAAGGATCTCGTCACCGACCAGCTCTGGTACCGCGCGCCGGAGTTCACGCCCACCGAGATCCGCGCGCCGGAGGCCTACGATCCCGCGGCGCGCTACAGCCAGTGCAGCGCGGCCTACGGAGAGGATCTCGACGGCGACGGCGACACCGATCTGCTCGTCGCGCCGTTCCCGACCGACCCGATGTATTGGTACGAGAACCCGCGCGGTACCGGGCACTGGACGCCGCACCTCGTCGCGCCGGCGCTGTCCGCCGGCGTGGAGACGCCGATCTACGCGGACCTCTTCGGCGACGGGCGCCGCGTCCTCGTGATGGGCGTCGAGCCGTCGCTCGAGCTCGCGTGGTTCGCGCCGGCGGCGGACCGGGCCGCGCCATGGACGCGCCACGCGATCAGCGCGCCAGGCTTCGTCGGGGCGGCCCACTTCGCGCACGGCCTCGGCGCCGGCGACGTCGACGGGGACGGGCGCCTCGACGTCGTCACGAGCGTCGGCTGGTTCCAGCAGACCGCGAGCCGCGACGCGTGGACGTTTCACCCGTTCGTGTTCGGCCCGGCCGAGTGCGCCGCGTTCTTCGTTCGCGACCTCGACGGCGACGGGATGGCCGACGTCGTCTGCCCGCACCCTCACGGATATGGCCTCGCTTGGTGGCAGCAGCTCCCGAGCGGCGCCTTCCGCGAGCGCGTGGTCGACGCCTCGATCTCGCAGATGCACGCGCTCGCCCCGTTCGACCTCGACGGTGACGGCGTGCCGGAGCTCGTCACCGGCAAGACGCGTTACGCGCACACCTACGATCCGGGCGCGGAGGACGCGTCCAGGCTCGTCTTCTACGCCCTCGGCCGCGGCGGCGCGCTCGTCCGCCACGACGTCGATGACGCATCGGGTGTCGGGCGTCAGATCGCCGTCGGCGACGTCGACGGCGACGGGAAGGCCGACATCGCCGTCGCGAACAAGAACGGGCTCTTTCTCTTCACCCAGCGGTGACGCGCGGCTACGCGCGCGCCGTCGCGACGCCGACCGCGTCGGCGGCGATCTCGCCCTTCGCGAGGGCCGCCTTCGTGAGGTCCTCCCCGCCGATGAGCACGCCGTCGACGAACACCTGCGGGAACGTCGGCCAGCCGCTCCACATCTTGATGGCGAGGCGCTTCTTCCACTCGGAGAAGTAGCTGCCGAACTCGAGGTACGTGAACGTCACGCCGGCGGCCTCGAGCGCCTTTCGGACGTTCTTCACGTGCGGGTTCTGCGCCATTCCCAGGACGACGACGCGATCTTTCGCGACGGCCTCCTGGACTTGGCGGAGCGTGTCCGCGTGAAATTCGGCGAGTTTTTGCGACGCCGCGGGAGCGAGCTTGGGGGAGGTGAAGTGGCTCATGTAGCCGTAAGATGCCGGGAAAGCCGACGCGGTGTCCCGCCGAAAAGCAGAATTTTGGCCTCATTTGTGCATTGACGCGAGCAAGTAGGGGCGACGATGATGCCGCCCTCACCCTTTTGGAGGTCACGAAGCACGCATGTCCATGGGTCGCCCCCGCTTTGATCCGCGCCAGCAGCAGCGCCAGTTCCAGATTCGCGTCAACCACCGCATTCGCGTGCCGGAGGTTCGCGTCATCGACGCGGACGGCTCGATGCTGGGTGTCCTCCAGACGCACGAGGCGTTGCGCAAGGCGCAGGAGCAAGGGCTCGATCTCGTCGAGGTGAATCCGAAGAGCGATCCGCCGGTCTGCAAAATTCTCGACTTCGGCAAGTTCAAGTACGAGGAGAAGAAGAAGGCGGGCGAGGCCAAGCGCAAGCAGACCGTCGTCGAAATCAAGGAGATCAAGCTCCGCCCGAAGACCGACGACCACGACCTCGCGTTCAAGGTGAAGGCGGCGCGCCGCTTCCTCGAGGCCGGCCACAAGGTGAAGTTCACCGTCCGCTTCCGCGGCCGCGAGATCACGCACCCCGAAAAGGCGCAGGAGCAGCTCACCTTCGTCATCCACGAGACCGAGGATCTCTCGAACGTCGAGACCCGCGCCATGATGGAGGCGCGCACGATGACCGTCATGATCGCGCCGAAGCCGGCGATCATGCAGAAGGTCGCCCAGGCGAAGGCCCAGCGCGAGAAGGAGCGCCAGCTCGCCGAGAAGGAGGGCCGCATCCTGCCGACCGAGGCCGAGTCGATGAGCGACGTCGAGGCGCAAGCGCGCTCCGGCGACGACGACGACGACGACGACGACGATGATGGCGAGAGCGCAGCGGCGCCCGCGCCGGAGGCCGAAGGCACGAAGTAGCCGCGGGGCTGCTTCGACGCGCGAGGGCTGGATGCGATCTGCCGCAACGCGCATCGTCGCCGCCCTCGCCGCGGCGCTCGCCCTCACGGCGTCGTCGTCCGCGCACGCCTCGCTCACGCCGAGCGAGCAGGCGCAGCTGCGCGCGTTCGTCGCGGCGGGGCAGGCGCAGAACGCTCCGCGTGTCCGCGCGATGGTCGCGCGCACGGATCTCACCGCCGAAGAGTCCGCTCAGGCGCTCAAGGACGCGATGGCGAGCGTGCCGTTCGACGACGCGCACCAGGTCTTCGTGCGGGACGTGCTCTTCGGCGCCACGTCCGCGCCGTCGCGCCCGGTGCTCGTGCCCGCCGCGACGCGGGCCCTGCTGGCGCGCGCCGACGCGCTCCTGTCGAAGTTCGCGACCGACCTCGACCAGAGCCCCCGCGGCCAAGAGGAGCTCTCGCGCATCTACCGCTTCCTCGACGCCGAGATCGCCGGCGCGGGTCAGCGCCAAGGCGGCGGGGAGGCGCACGACCCGTCGATGGGCATTCCGCCCGCGGCGTACGACGACTGCGCCAAGGCGCTCGCGCAGCACATCGAGCTGAACCCGCGGTGGCTGAAGGGTGACGCGCCGCTCCCCGCGACCGTCGTGCGCGTACGGGCGCAGCTGCAGCTCGCGCTCGTGCGGATGATGAATGACACGCTCACGCGCAAGATCGACGCGGCCGACAAGCTCGGCCTCGCGGGCGCGCGCCGAAAATTCTTCCTCGAGACGGGCGTGCTCGTGGTCGACGCCGGGCGCGCCGACGACGGTCGCGTCGCGCGGGCGCGCGCCCTGCTCGATCGCCTCCCGCTCCTCAAGAGCGGCGTCTCCGCGATTGTCTTCGGGGACGACGCCCCGCGCCTCAGCGCGCGCGCCGCCGTGCTCGGCGTGAAGACGCCGCTCGAGGGGTCGGGCGCGGCGACGCCGTGGCCGTTCTCCGAAGAGGTCGAAGCCGGCCCTGCCGACGCCGCGACCCAGGAGATCGCGCGCGATCTCGGCGCGCTCGCCGCCCGCCGCGCGCTCGAGACGCGCCCCGATCTCCGCGTCGTCGCCGAGCGCGATCTGAAGGCCGCGGCCGCGCTGCCTTTCGGCCGGCCGGTGGACGCGACCGTCGAGGCCGGCCTCGGTGCGGCGCTCGAGCTCCTCTTGACCGACGCGCCGCGCGCGATGGACCTCGCGTTCGTCCGCGTCCTCGCGAACAAGCCCGAGTCGGCCGCGGTCATGAGCGACGCGCTCGGCGTGCTCGCCGCGTTCGTCGTCCCCGACCCCGACAAGAAGACGCTGGCGCTCACGCTCGGAAAGCCCAAGGGCGTCGACGGCACGCTCGCGCCGGTAGAGCTCACGAACGTGCGCCTCGCGCCGAGCGGCGCCGTCATCGCGTTTACACTGGAGGCGAGGAGCTGGACAATCGCGCGCGACGCGGGGCCGGTGACCGCCGTGCGCCGCGACGGCGCTGCGCTCACCATGGGCTTCCTCGGCCAAGCACGCGTCCCCGCGCTCGAGGCGACGAGCTGGTCGGTGCCGGGGCTCGTCCTCGCGCGCATGCACGGCACGCCGAAGGCCGGCGTCGCGCCGGGGCCCAAGGTCCGAATGGTCGGCGCCGGCGAGTCGGGCTACGACGCCATCGCGACGCTCGCGCCTTCGGACAACGTCGTCGTCGAGGGGGACTTGACGGTCACCGGGCAGGTCGGCGGCGTCGCCGTACGCGCGGTCGGCAGCAAGGACGGCTTCCGCGGCGCGGCTGTGATGATCACGCCGTGGCCCTCGCCGCGCATCGCGCTCGTCCTCCGCGAGGAGGACGGCTTCGAGTCCTTCCTCGCCGCCCCGCGCGACGTGAGCGAGGTCGGCACCGTCCACGTGCGCCTCGCGGTGAAGGGCACGAAGGTGGAGGCCAAGGTCGGCGACGCCGTGCTCAAAGGCACGCTGCCGACGAGCTTCGCGCACGGCGACGTGGCGATCGTCGCGCGCAAGGGCGCGATCGTCGACCTGGCGGCCCTGCGGGTCACTCGCCAATAGGCGTTCGCGGACGCTCTGCGCAGGGAGCGCCCGCGCGCCTGAGTTGCAAATCGCCGGGATCTTTGCCAATACGTCTCCGTGGATCCCGCAGCCCCGAAAGTCCGAATTCTCGTCGCCAAGCCCGGTCTCGACGGGCACGATCGTGGCGCCAAGGTCGTCGCGCGCGCGCTCCGCGACGCCGGCTTCGAGGTCGTCTACACGGGCCTCCACCAGACGCCGGAGATGATCGCCAACGCCGCGGTCCAGGAGGACGTGGACGCCGTCGGCCTCTCGATCATGAGCGGCGCGCACAACACGCTCTTCCCCGCGGTCATCGACGCGCTCCGCGCCAAGGGCGCGAACGACGTCGTGGTGTTCGGCGGCGGCATCATCCCGGAGTCGGACATGGATCGCCTGCGCGCCAGCGGCGTGCAGGGGGTCTTCACGCCGGGGACGACGCTCGAGACGATCATCGAGTGGGTGACGACCCACGTGAAACCCCGCGCCTGAGGCCCCCTCTTGACGCCGTACCGCCTCGGCGCGGCCGCGGCCCGGAGCCGCGCGCGGCTGGTCGCGGCGGTGGGAACGGCGCAAGCCCTCTCGCCGGCGGCGCTGGTCGTCGTCCTGGTCCACAAGCTCGGCTACGTGACGGATCGTCTCGCGTGGTGGGGCGGCGGCGCGCTGGTCGTGCTCGCGCTGGTGCGCGGCGTCGCCCTGTACCTCCGCGTGGCGCCGCGCCTCCTTCGGTTCGCGGCCGCCGTCGAGGACGACGGCGTGCGCGTGACGTTCGCCGCCGCTGACGAGCTCCTCGAATGGGAGGAGCTGACCGGCGCCGTCGAGATCCCGGGTCGTCTTGGCGGCCTCCGGCTCGAGACGAGGGGCGGGCGCGTCGATGTTCCGCGGGGCGGCGACGGATTCGGCGAGCTGCGCGCGGCGGTGGACGCTCGCCTCGAGGTGCGGCCGGCCCCGCGTCGCGCACGCAACGTCCGCGTCGGGCTCGGCGCCCTCGTCGTGCTCGCGATCTTCTTCGTCCCGTTCGCGCTCGACGACGTCGTCGGCCGCTCGCGCCTCGCGGCGCTCGGCGTCGTCGGCGCAGTGTGGCTGCTCCTCTACTTACTGCGGCGGCGCTGACGCGGGCCGCGGTCCGGGACACCCCGGCGATCGTCCTGGACACCCCGCCCGCGCACGAAC
>JAYVXL010000408.1:0-5895 GCA_043785185.1 Myxococcales bacterium | reverse complement strand
CCGCGAACGCGACGAGCTTGCCGTCCCACGACACGCTCGGCCGCCGGATGTCCGCCGTCGCGACCGTGAGGCCGCAGCCGGGCGTGAGCGACGCGTCGGTCGACACGGTGACGTCGCCGGCGGCCGACATCGTCGCTTGCGCGCGCCGCAAGTCCGCGCCCGGCGCGTACCTGTCGAAGTCCTGCGCGCGGTCGGGCACGGCGCCGAGCGGCCGCTTCACGTAGACGATCGCGGAGAGCGGCGCGAGGCTGCGCACCGCGCGCTCGCGCGCGAGCCACTCGCGCACCACGCAGTACGCGGGGATCTTGTCGAGCGCCTTGTCGAAGTCGAACGGCGCGGCCGTCGCGAGCGCGTCGCACGCCGCGGCCGACGCCGGCTCCTTGCCGAAATCTTCGAACAGCGGGCCGCCGCGGTGCGCGATCCCCTGCCCTTTCTCCTGGAGCTCGGGGCGGTACAGGTTCTTGCGCACGAGCCGGCTCGCGGTCGGGTCGTCCGACTCGATCGCGAGCTGCTGGATGGAGAGCGCGTAGTTCCGCCGCGTCGCGCTCAGCGAGAAGCTCCCGCCCGAACCGCCGCGCAGGCGGTAGTCATGAAACATCGCCGCCGAGTGGCACTGCAGCATCATGCAGCCCTTCTTCACCAGGATCGGCTGCACCTTGTGGGCGAAGAAGTCGAAGCCGGCGTCGGTCGCGGCGAGCATGGGCGGCCCGTGCTCCTTCGCCCAGCCGCTGATCGCCTGGTAGCCGTCGTCGCTCTGCGACGCGAAGACGACGCCGCCTTCGTGGAACGAGCCGCCTTGCGACGGCGCGAGCGGCCGCCGCACGATCTCGCCCTGCTCGGCGGTCTGCGCCAAGTAGTCCTGCGCGATGAAGTAGTTCCAGCGCTTCTGCTCGGCGGTGTCGCCGCACGTCAAGAAGAGCTCGTTCGCGCCGTTGCCGTGGCAGTTGCCGGCGGCGCACGACTTCTTGAGGACGTCGACGACGCGGCCCTGGAACGTGCCCCAGTCGGGGCTCGTCGGGTCACGGCTCGGGTCGAACCCCGCCACCGTTGGCACGCTCGCGGAGCACGGCGTGCGCGCCGCGGGCGACGGCGGCGCGCCGGAGTTGTTCTCGGTCGCGCCGTTCTCGATCCAGCGGCGGAGCGTCTGGTACGCCGTCGCCGTCGGGTCGAGGATCGGCCCGCCGGTGTGCTTGATGTCGGTCGTGATGTCGACCTTCTGCCCGTCGTACGTCTTTACCTCGACGGCGAACGGCGGCACGTTCTTCACGAGGAACGCCGGCTGCCCGTACGGCCCGTAGTCGAGGAGCAGATCGCGACGCCGGGCCACGCCGGCGTACGTCGACGCGTCGAGGTTGCCGAACGCGTTGCCCTTGTCGCTCGAGACGTGGCAGCCGACCCCGGTGTTCGTGCGGGCGCACGACGTCACGAGGACGGGCGAGATCGTCCGGTCGAAGAACGTCGACGGGAGCGGCTCCTTCGTCGTGCACGCCGCCGACACGACGAACGCCGCCGCCGCGGCCAGGACGCTCGCGCCGACGGTGAAGGGCTTGGGGGATCGCGCCAAAGAGAAGCCTCCGCTGAGGCTCGAGTATAGGGTCTGCCTAGAGGCGCCGAAGCGCGATCTGCGCCTGGTCGCGGACGAGCCCGTTCGGATCGCTCTGGGCGAGCGTCGCGAGCGTATCGTGGACGGAGCCGTCGCGGAACCCGCCGAGCGCGTGGCAGGCGGCGGCGCGCACGTCGGCGTCCGGATCGTGCTGCGCGAGAAGCGCGACGGTGGCGACCGCGTCCTTTGCGTGCATCGCGTCGAGCAGCTCGAGCGCGCGGCGCCGTACGTGCGGGTCGGCGTCGCCGAGGCCGCGCGTCACGCTGGCCGCGTCGGCGAACTGGTTGATGCGCGAGGCCGCGCCCATCGCCGCGAGCTTCACGCTCACGCTCGCGTCGCCCATGGCCTTGCCGAGCGCGCCGTTGCCGTCGTCGTTGAGGCGCCCCAGCGCGGAGGCCGCGGCGACGCGCACGCCGGGGTCGGCGTCCGTCGTGAGGGCCGCGGCGGTCGCGTCGATGCCTTGCGACAAGAGGAACTCGCCGAGCGCGTACGCCGCGAAGGCGCGGCGCCGCGGATCGCCGTCCGACTTCAGCGTGCCGAGCGTGCGCTCGTACACCTCGCCGGCGCCGAACACTCCGAACATGCGGCGGCGCAGCCACCACGCCGCGATCTCGCGCGTCTTGGGGTTCGCGTCGTAGAGGAGCGGCTCGACGACGGCGATGCAGTCGAGGCACTCCACCTTCTCGCCGTGCTCGAGCGTCTCCCAGATCGCGGTCGCCGCGCCGCTCGAGGCGACGCTCTTGATGCGGTCCGGCGTCGAGAGGAACTCGATCTGGTCGGGCGCGATGTTGCCGTAGACCGCGGCGGTGCCGGCGCCGTCCTTGGTCGGGTTTTCGCTCTTCGCGGCCCCGCCGCTCATGAGCGCCGCGCACGCGATGGCGGCGCCGAGGATGCTGGATGCAATCTTGGTTCGCATGGCCTTGACCTCAGTACTTCACGCCGCTGGCGGGATCGCTGTACGCCGCGAAGCCGGTGTTCTGGCGGGCCCAGTACTGCCCGCCGAGATCCATCACGCGGATGAGCATCTGCCGCTCGCCGTCGGTGAGCGCATTCGTCGCGGCCGTGTTCTCGGGGTGCATCGCGCCCGGGTACGCGAGCGCGCCGTCGGCGGCCTTCACGTTGATCTTGGCGATGAGCGCCGAGCCACGCGCGTTCGCCGGCACGCCCCACTTCGGCGGGATGGTGCCGGTCACCGCCGTCTGCATCCCCATCTCGAGCGCCGCGGGGAAGAAGATCGACACGTACGACGCCGGGTACGTCGCGACGCGGCGGTCGTAGTAGACCGTGACCGGCGTGTCGGTCATGTCGAAGCGCGGGATGTGGTACGTCGTCGCGAGTCCCGTCACCGGATTGGTCCGCGTCATGTCGTAGAACGTCTGCGGGCCGTTGCCGTTCGTCGTCGTGTTGTGGCAGCTCGCGCACTTCGCCGTGAGCACCGGCTGCACCTTCGTGTTCCAGCCGTACTCGCCGTTGGCGACGCGGTCGGCGACGGGCAGCAGGAAATTTTCGGCCTGCGCCTGCTCGGCGCGCGTCGGGTTCTGCCCGAAGACCGGGACGCCCTGGCCCGTGCGGCTCTCGTGGCAGCCGACGCACCGGCGGTCCTCGCCGGGCATGCCCTGGATCCAGAGCCCCTGCGAGCGAATCGCGAGGCCGAACTTGTCCACCGGCTGCAGGTGCACCGGGATGTACGGCGGGATGTTCGCGAGCCAGCTGCCGTCGGCGTAGACCTTCGCCTCGCCGAGGACGGCGGCGCCCTCGTGCATCGTGAGGCCGAACATCGTCACGCCCTTCGCGGCCTCGCTCGAGAAGCCCTCGATGATGCGCACCGCGACGGCGTCCTTGAGCGCCGCGCCGAGGTCGGTGCTCGCGAACTGCGCGCCGGTGATCTGCTCTTTGAGGCTCGTCTGCGCGACGTTCACGCTCCCGACGCGCACGGGGACCGTCGCGTCGGTCGAGTGCTGGAGATCGCCGATGACCGGCGGCGCCTTGCGCGGCGCGACGGGCAGCGCGTTCAGCTCCCACGTCGTGCGATCATTGTAGAGGAGCTGGTTTTTCTGCGTCGCCGGGTCGTAGATGTAGATGCCGAAGTCCGGCGGCGTCATCGACTGCTCGGCGAGATCGTTCACCGGGCCGTCCGCCCACGAGACGAGGAAGCGCCCATCCGGCAGCGTGCTCGGCTCGCGATAGCGGCCGGCGGGCGACGGGCCGTTCGACGTCGGGACGTCCGGCGTCAGAATCTTGTACTTTACATTCTCCTCGTCGAGGCACGCGTGGCCGAGGGCGGCGGCGCTCGTCGGGTCGGTGCACACCGGGTCAGCGGCGTTGCGCGCGTCGATCTCGATGAGCGCGCCGGCGTGGATCGTTCGATTGCGCGTGGTGCCGACGCCGATCATCACGTTGGGGCGGCCCCACTGCTCGCGCACGCTGAAGAGCGCGTTCGCGGGCTTGCCGTGCTGGCCGCCGACGGCGATCATCTGCGTGCCGTCGGGGTTCGCGGCGAAGAGCTTCACGTCGTTGACGGGGCCGAGGTGCTCCCAGCGCGAATAGCCGATCTTGCCGTCGGCGCGGAGGAACGGCGCGACCGTGTGCGAGAGGTTCTGCGCCGCGAGGCGGCGGTCCGCGTCGCCGCCGTCGACCGAGATCGTCGCGAGCTGGGTCACCTCACGCGCGTGCTCGTACTCGTCCGCGCGCGTGCCCATCTGCGTGTACATCTGGTTGGTCACGAAGGCGATGCGGCCGTTGCCCTCGCCGGGCAGGTAGATCGGGTTGATGTCGTCGGCGTTCGTGAGCGTCTTCTGGTGGATCTCGAATTTGCCGTCGGCGCCCGGCGCGAGCTGCGCCGTGTAGATGTGGTAGTGGTCCGCCGGATCGCGCTTCATCGAGAAGACGACCTGCTTGCCGTCGAACGACACGTCGGCACCGTTGAAGTCGGCCTGCGGGAAGTCGGACGTGATGTTCGTGACGACGCCGTCGGCGCGCGCGGGCGCCATCAGGTTGAGGCTGCCGCCGGGGACGTACCGCTGGTAGTCGAGCACCTGGCCGTTGCCGCCCGCGACGTCGACCGTGACCTTGCCGTCCGCGCCCACGACCGTGTGCTGCCGCTTGATGAAGATGATGGAGGACACGCCCGCGCTCGTGCCCGCGTCGGTCGACTTGCTGCAGCCGGCGGCGAACGCGCCGAGCCCCGGCGCCGCGACGCCGAGCAGGAGCAGCGCGAGGCGGTGGGGGACCGAGAGGCTCATTGCGCGCTTCATGGCGTCAGTGAGAGAAGCATGGGCCGAGCCAAGTCGAAACGCCTGAATTGTTCGGAGGCATCGACTGTAGGTCTCCGTGGATCGGGAGGGCCTCACCCCTGAGCGTGGGGGGGGGTCACCCCGCGCGCGCGTGGCGCGTGTGGGTAGGCGTCGTTCAGCGGACGAGATGGAGGATCGCGCCGACCGTGGCCGCGCACGGCGGCGTCGTGGCGCTTCCTCCCGCCCAATCGGCTCAGGCGCGCTTGAGTCGGAAACCGTCCGGGAGCAGCTTTCGCAGCGTCGTGTCGCGGCGCGTGACGCCGCGCGGACCTTCGCCGACGAGCGCGATCGGCATGTCGCTCGCGAACTCCCAGAGCACCTGCCGGCAGATGCCGCACGGCGATCCGGTGCGCGGGTCTGCCGTGAAGACGGCGCACGCCACCGGGTTTCGCTCGCCGGCCGCGATCATCTGGACGATCGCGTTCCTCTCCGCGCAGATCGTGGCGCCGAACGTGGCGTTCTCGACGTTGCAGCCGGCGAAGATGCGCCCGCTCTTGGTCGCGATGGCCGCGCCGACGGAGTACTTCGAGTACGGCGCGTACGCGCGCTTACGCACGTCGCGCGCGGCCGCGATGAGCTTGGCCATCGAAACCTTCGACTTCATGCCGTCACCTTTGCGGCGCCGGCGACCCAGCCGCCGAGCAGCTCGAGGAGCGCACCGTGGCGGGCGCGCGCGGTCTCCTCGACCTCCTTGTGATCGAGCTCGCCCACGCCGAGCCCGGCGGCGAGGTTCGTGATGCACGAGAGGGCGCCGACCTTCACGCGCATGTGCCGGAGCGCGATGACCTCCGGCACCGTGCTCATCCCGACCGCCTGCGCGCCGAGGCCGCGGAGCATGCGCACCTCGGCCGGTGTCTCGTACGACGGACCGAGGAGGCCCGCGTAAATGCCCTCCCGGAGCTCGATGCCCGCGTCGCGCGCGACCTTGCGCAGCACGTCCCGCAGCGCCGGGTCGTACGCGTGGCTCATGTCCGGGAAGCGCGTCCCGAGCGCGTCGTC
>JAYVXL010000407.1:0-5895 GCA_043785185.1 Myxococcales bacterium | reverse complement strand
TCAGGTCCGGACCGCCGACGATGTTGATGAGGACGCCCGTAGCGCCCTCCACCGAGATCTCGTCGAGGAGCGGAGATGCGACCGCCATCTCGGCGGCGAGGCGAGCGCGGCTGGCGCCCTTGGCGACACCGGTGCCCATGAGCGCGCGACCCATGTTGCTCATGACCGTCTTTACGTCGGCGAAATCGACGTTGACGATCCCGTTTTGCGTGATGAGATCGCTGATCCCTTTCACGGCTTGATAGAGCACTTCATCCGCCTTACGAAAGGCGTCGATAAAGCTCAGGTCTTCGTCGCCGAGAAGAAGGAGTTTCTGGTTGGGGATCGTGATGAGCGTGTCGACCTGCTCGGAGAGCTGGGCGAGACCGATCTCGGCGCGGCGGGCGCGCTGACGACCCTCGAAGAGGAACGGCTTGGTGACGACGCCTACGGTCAGCGCTCCCTCCTCGCGCGCGATCTGCGCGATGACCGGCGCCGCGCCGGTGCCCGTACCGCCGCCCATGCCGGCGGTGACGAAGACCATGTCGGCTCCGTGAATGAGCTCCTTGATGCGCTGCACGTCCTCGAGCGCCGCCTTGCGGCCGCGCTCGGGATCCGCGCCGGCGCCGAGGCCTTTGGTGACCTGCGCGCCGATGTTGAGCTTGGTCGGCGCGCAGTTGCTGTTCAGCGCCTGCGCGTCGGTGTTGACGACGATGAACTCGACCCCTTCGAGGCCGAAGTTGATCATCGTGTTGACGGCGTTGCCGCCAGAGCCTCCACAGCCGATGACCTTGATCCTCGCCTGGTACTCCTGCTGCTCGTCCGCGAACTCGATCGAAAAACTCATGGTGCCTCCCGGGCAGGGACTTCCTCGTCCCATGGCGGCTGCTGACGGAGCCGCTTTTGCTCAAACACGATTCTTGGGCGCCTCTCCCATCGAACCGTGCCGTATAGAGCCGTAAATTTGTGGTGATCTTAATAGAGATTAAAGATGAGTTACCAGTTCAAAATGCTTGCTTGATCCACTCCCAGAAGCCGCTCTGTCCTTTTGCGCTCTTTGCGGTTTGAAGGTCGGCTCCGGCGGCCGCGGCGGCGGCCTCCGCAGCCGCCGAGCCGTGGGCGCGCTGCCGCATCATCGACTGCGCCGGAGGCGCTGCGGCCTTCGCCGCGGCCTCGGCCATCGCCTGGGCGCCGTACTTCACGAGGCCGACGCCCGTGGCGTACTGCGGACCGTGGACGAGCTGCGTGATGCCCTTCACGCCCGTCGGGAAGCCGATCCGGACCGGCATCCCGAGGATCTCCTCCGCGAACTCCGGCATCCCCTCGAGGAGGACCGCGCCGCCCGTCAGGATGACGCCCGCCGAGAGCTGCTCGAGGAGCCCCGTGTCCTCGATGCGCTTGCGGATGACCGCGAAGATCTCCTCGGCGCGGGGCTCGATGATGTCGGAGAGCACGCGGCGCGGGACGCGACGGGGCGGGTGGCCGCCGACGCCGGGGACCTCGATCTCCTCTTCGTCGCCGATCATGCGGCCGAGCGCGCAGCCGGAGAGGCGCTTCAGGCGGTCGGCCTCGGCCATCGGAGTGCGGAGGCCCGCGGCGATGTCGTTGGTGATGTTGTTGCCGCCGACGGGGATGACGCTCGTGTGGGCGATGCCGCCGTCGACGTACAGGATGATGTCGGTCGTGCCGCCGCCGATGTCGATGACCGCGGCGCCGATCTCCTTCTCGTCGTCGGAGAGGACGGCCTCGGCGCTCGCGAGCGGCTCGAGGACGACGTCGGCGACGGTGAGGCCGCAGCGCTCGGCGCAGCGGATGACGTTCTGCACGCAGCTGGTCGCGGCGGTCACGAGGTTCACCTTCGTGCCGAGGCGAACGCCGCTCATCCCGATGGGGTCGCGGATGCCGTCCTGCGCGTCGACGACGTACTCGCGCGGGAGCACGTGGAGGATCTGGCGATCGGCGTCGACCGGGATGGCGCGCGCGCCCTCGAGGACGCGCTCGACGTCGGTGCGGGTGACCTCGCCGCCCGCGATCGCCGCGACGCCGTCGGACGCCTGCGATCGGATGTGGCTGCCGGCGACGCCCGCGTAGACCGTCCGGATCTCGACGCCGGCCATCGTCTGGGCGCTCTCGATCGCGTCCTTGATGGCGCGGACCGTCCAGTCGATGTTGGAGACGATGCCCTTTCGCAGCCCTCGGCACGGCACGGTGCCGACGCCGAGGATGGTGATGCCGTCCTCGGCGATCTCGCCGACGACCGCGCAAACTTTGGTCGTCCCGATGTCCAGGCCGACGACGATTTCCCCGTGAGTGGATACGGTGCTCATCCCATCTCGGCATCGCATGCCGCCTCGTTTCGGGCCAAATTCCTCGCCGTCATCGCATCCTCACGACGACCCGCTCGGGGCGCGCTTCGTTGTCGAGGAGGACGGCGTCGGCCTGGCTACCGCGGCGCTCGAGCTCGGCGACGACGCGCGCCGCCTGGTCGATTTTCTTCCGGTACGGCGGATTGCCGAGCGCGAGCTGAAGGCCATTTTTCCCGACGGTCAGCGTGATCGCGCCGTCGCCGCCGAGGTGAATTTCTTGCAGCTGCGCCTTGGGGCCGAGCGGTCCGCGGTCGTAATCGTCCGCCAGATCGATCGCGCGGCGCAGCGCGCGCTTCACCCCTTCGCGATCCTCGGCGACCCCCTCGGAGGTGAGGCCGGTCACGATCGGCAGATCCACCGGATCTCCGCCCTCGAGGCGCTTGAAAATATCGCCGTCGCGCGCGACGAGGTAGCTCTCACCGAGCGCGGCGATCGCGGCCGCCTCGCGCTCCTTCACCTGCACGTAGATCGTGCCGGGGAGGCGGCGCGCGAGCTCGGCCTCGTAGACCCACGGGTCCGCGAGCAGGCGCTGGCGCGAAGCCTCGAGGTCGAGCGCAAAGACGTTGGCGCCGCGCCGCACGCCCGCCGTCTCGGTGAGCTGGTCGGCGCTTCGGAAGCGGCCCCCGCTGACGACGATCTCGCTCACCGAGAATCGCGGGCTCGTCTTCACGTACTTTCGCGCGCCCCACGCGACGGTGCCGCTCACGCCGACGACGAGGAGGACGCCGACCGCCGTCCGCAGCGCGTTCATCACGCGCGACACCGGAAGGGCCCTCGCCGCGGTGACGCTCGCCGCCTTCGCGTCGGCCGCGGCGGAGGACGGCGCCGCGTCCACGCCGTCATGGACGTCGGGGAGCGCGTCGTCCTTCGCGCGCTTTCGGTTGGACGGGACCGGCGGCCTCACGGGGCGCCTCGCGTCTTGTCGGCGTCGGCCTTTTCGAGCGCGGCGCAGAGCTCGCGCGCGCTCGCGTTGATGTCACCGGCGCCGAGCGCGATGACGAGATCGCCCGGCTCGACGAGCTCGAGCAGCGCCTCGCTGACTCTCTTCTTGTCCGGCACGTACCGCACCGCGTGGTGGCCGTGCGCGCGGATCCCCTGCGCCAGCGCCTCGCCCGTCGCGCCTTCGATCGGCGCCTCGCCGGCCGCGTACACCTCGGTCACGATGAGCACGTCGGCTTTATTGAAAGCCCTTAAAAACTCGGGGAATAGCGACTGCGTGCGGGTGTACCGGTGCGGCTGGAACGCGACGACGACGCGGCGATCGAACCCGCGCTGCGCGGCGTCGAGCGTCGCCTCGACCTCCGCCGGGTGGTGCCCGTAGTCGTCGATGATCATCACGTCGCCGGTCTTGCCGTCCTTCGTGTAGGTCGGCTGGCCGACGACGGTGAATCGCCGCTGCACACCGTGGAACGAGCCGATCGCGTCGCGCACGACGTTGAGCGGGATCTCGAGCTCGTCGCTCACGGCGATGACGGACAGCGCGTTCAGGACGTTGTGCGCGCCGGGCATCTTCACGACGAATTCGCCGAGCGGCTCGCTGCGCCGGAACGCATCGAAGCGCGTCTCGAGCCCCTCGTACCGCAGGTTCTTCGCGCGGTAGTCGGCTTGGCGCGAGACGCCGTAGGTGACGTGGCGCCGCTCGATGCGCGGCAGGATCTCCTGCACGTGCGGGTGATCGAGGCACAGGACGCCGAGGCCGTAGAACGGGATCTTGTTCGCGAACTGGACGAACGCCTCCTTGACCTTCTCGTGCGTGCCGTAGAAGTCCAAGTGCTCGGCGTCGATGTTGGTGATGACGGCGATCGTCGGCGTGAGCTTGAGGAACGAGCCGTCGCTCTCGTCGGCCTCGGCGACGAACAGATCACCTGCGCCGAGGCGCGCGTTCGACCCGAGCGCGTTGACTTTTCCGCCGACGACCACGGTCGGGTCGAGGCCTGCCTGGCGGAGCACGGTCGACACGAGCGAGGTCGTCGTCGTCTTGCCGTGCGAGCCGGCGATCGCGACGGTGTATTTTACACGCATCAGCTCCGCGAGCATTTCTGCGCGGGAAATAATGGGTATTTCGAGCGCGCGCGCCCGCACCATCTCGGGGTTCGTCTTGCTGATCGCGCTCGAGTAGACGACGACGTCGGAGCCCTCGACGTTCTCGGCGCGGTGGCCGAGAAAGGCCCGGACGCCCATCGTCTCGAGGCGGCGCGTGATGTCGTTGGGCTTGAGGTCCGAGCCCGACACGTCGAAGTCGAGCGTGCGCAGGATCTCAGCGAGGCCGCTCATGCCGATGCCGCCGATGCCGATGAAGTGGATGTGACGGACGCGCCCGCGGAACATCAGAGCCCCTCCGCGAAGTGGCGCGACGAGGGAGGCGCGCCGTTCTTCTGTTTGCCGCCGCCGTTGCCGGCGCGCGCGGGGATGCCGGCGAGGTCGAGGAGATCGCGCGCGATGTCGTACGACGCGCTCGGCTTGCCGTGGGCGCGCGCCGCATCGGCCATGCGAACGCGCGCGGCGGGGTCGCCGAAGAGGTCCGCGATCTCGCGCGCCAGACGCACGAAGTCGGCGGACTCCTGGCGGATGCACGTGGCGCCGCCCATCTCGGCGAGCGACTGCGCGTTCCTCCACTGGTGATCGTCCACGGCGTGCGGGAACGGCACGAACAGCGCGGCGCGGCCAACGGCCGCGATCTCGGCGACGGTGACGGCGCCGGCGCGAGCGACGACCAGGTCCGCGCGCGCGAGCTCCGCGGCGATGTCGTCGAGGAACGGCACGACCGTCACGCGCGCGACGCCGAGGGCGGCGTACGCCTCGCGCACCGCCCCGTCGCGATCGCGCCCGGCCTGGTGCAGCACCTCGAGGTGCGGGACGGACGCGAGCGCGCGCTCCACGGCGGACGGCAGGCGCTCGTTCAGAGCCGCCGCCCCCTGGCTGCCGCCCATCACGAGCAGCCGCGCCGACGCGCCGGCGACGTACGGCAGCGGCGCAAATCCCGCGCGAAGCGGCACGCCGTACGCGCGCGCGCGCCCCGCGCGGAAGACGGCGCCCACGGCCGGCCACGCCACGTACGCGCGCGCGGCGAGGGGCGAGAGGACCTTGTTCGCGAAGCCGATCGTGCTGTTCGGCTCGAGGAGCGCGAGCGGAACGCGCATCGCCGCTGCCGCGAGCGACACCGGTCCCGACGCGTACCCGCCCATCGACAGGACGACGCTCGGCTTCACGCGCCGCACGAGCGCGACGGCCTTCGCCGTCTCGCGCGCCGCGATCGCCGCGCCCTTCACCGCGCGCGCCGGGCCCCCGCCTTTGATGGGCTCCGCCGCCATGAGCTCGAGCCGGTAACCCCTCGGCGGGATCACGCGCGTCTCGATGCCGCGCGCGGTACCGCAGAAGACGACCTCGACGTCCGCGAGGTTCTTGAGCGCGTCGGCCACGGCGAGGCCGGGGAAGACGTGTCCGCCCGTGCCGCCGCCGGCGATGAGGATCGCGCGCGTCACGGCATCATCTCCTCGAACCCATCCAGCCCCTCGGTGACGTCCGGCTGCGGCGCCACGGAGCGCCGCGG
>JAYVXL010000406.1:0-17789 GCA_043785185.1 Myxococcales bacterium | reverse complement strand
TGGCCCGCGAGCGTCCGCCGGAGTGCACCGAAGAGGCCGGCTGGACGCAGGATCCCGACGTGCTCGACACCTGGTTCTCGAGCGCGCTCTGGCCGTTCGCGACGCTCGGCTGGCCGGACAAGACGCCCGCGCTGGCGAAGTTCTACCCCACCAACCCCAGGCAGTTGAGCGACCTCGAGACGGGCTACGACATCCTCTTCTTCTGGGTCGCCCGGATGATGATGTTCGGCCTCTACTTCATGAAGGAGGTCCCCTTCCGCCGCGTCCTCTTGAGCGGCCTCATCGTCGACGAGACCGGCGACAAGATGAGCAAGGTCAAGGGCAACGTCATCGATCCGCTCGATCTCATCCACGGCGCGGAGTTCACCGAGATCGTCAAGAAGACGCTCCCCGGCGCGCCCGAGGCCGAGGCGATGACGAAGTTCAAGAAGGCGTACCCGTCGGCCGCGGCGATGGGCGGCAGCTTCCCGGCGTTCGGCGCCGACGCCTTGCGCTTCACGCTGGCGACGTTCCCGCCCTCGAACAAGCGCATCGCGCTCGCCCCCAAGCGCCTCGAGGGTTACCGGCACTTCGTCAACAAGATCTGGAACGCGACGCGCTTCTCGCTCGAGCAGGTGCAGCTCAAAGCTTTCCCCGACGATCCCAAGCCCCGCTCGCTCTACGCGCGGTGGATCGTGTCGCGCTTCGCCAACGCGGTGCGCGTCGCCAACGCCGGGATCGAGGGGTTCCGGATCGACGAGGCCGCCAACGAGGCGTACCGCTTCTTCTGGAACGATCTCTGCGACTGGTACCTCGAGCTCACGAAGACCGTGCTCGCCCCGGACAGCCCGCTCGCGGACCAGGCCGACGACGTGCGGGCGACGCTCGCCTACGTGCTCGAGGGGTCGCTGCGGCTCATGCACCCGATGATGCCGTACGTCACCGAGGAGCTCTGGCAGCGCGTGCCGAAGCCGGCGTCGCGCAAGGTCTCGATCGCCTTCGGCCCGTACCCGAGCCTCGAGCTCGAAGGCCGCGGCCGCGACGCCGACGCCGAGGCGTCGATGGACATCGTCCAGCGGGCGATCACCGCGGCGCGCACGATCAGGAGCGAGCACGAGATCTCGCCGGCGAAGTTCGCGCCGGTCGAGTTCCGGACCGACAGCGACGCGCTCCGCAAGCTCCTGGGAGAGGTCGCCTTCTCCGCGCGCGCGCTCATGCGCACGACCGATCTGCCGACGATCGCGAAGATGGGCGGGCCGCGCGCGGCGGGCAGCGTCGTGAGCGTCGTGCCGACGGACGCGGGCCCCATCGAGGTGCTCGTGAGCCTGAAGGGGCTCGTCGATCGCGAGACCGAGCTGGCCCGCATCGAGCGCGAGATGAAGCGCATCGACAAGGACATCCAGGCCACCGAGAAGAAGCTCGCGAGCAAGGCGTTCGTCGAGAAGGCCCCGAAGGAGGTCGTCGGCGAAGCGAACGCGCACCTCGGCCAGCTCAAGGCGGCGCGGGTTCGGCTCGAGGAGTCGCGCGCGCTGGCGGACGAGCTGTGAGCTTCCGCGTCGAGGCGCGCAGCGGGCTCGAGTCGCTCGTGCTGGTGGACGACGCGTCGCACGCGACGCTCGTGCTCGCCCCGGCCCGCGGCGGCCTCGCGACGCGCCTCACGCTCTCCGGCGAGCCGCTGCTCTTCATGGACGACGCGACGCTGGCCGATCCCGCGAAGAACGTGCGCGGCGGCGTGCCCGTGCTCTTTCCGCAGCCGGGCAAGCTCGACGGCGACGCGTTCGTCCACGCCAAGAGCGGCGCCCAAGGCGCGCTCAAGCAGCACGGCTTCGCGCGCAACCTGCCGTGGGAGGTCGCGCGCACGTCCGCCGATGATGCGCGCGCGACGGCGACCCTGCGCCTCACCTCGACGGACGCGACGCGGGCGATGTACCCGTGGGACTTCGTTGCAGAGTACACTTACACGCTCACGCGCGACGTGCTCCGCATCGACCAGCGCTTCGAGAACGCGTCGGCGGCGACCGCGCCGCGCCCGATGCCGTTCGGCGCAGGCTTCCACCCGTACTTCCTCGTCCGCGACGCCGAGAAGGCGCGCGCGCGCATCGGCACGACGGCGACGCGCGCGTTCGACAACGTGACGAAAAAGGACGTCGCGCTCGCCGGCATCGACCTCACGGCGAAGGAGGTGGACTTGCACCTGCACGACCACGGCGCCCTGCCGTGCACGCTCACGCTCCCGGGCCGCGCGATCACCGTCCGGGGTTCGGCGGAATTCTCGCACTGGGTCGTCTGGACGCTCGCGGGGAAGGATTTCGTCTGCGTCGAGCCGTGGACTTGCCCGGGCAACGCCCTCCGCACGGGCGAGCGCCTCCTCGAGCTCGCCCCCGGCGAAAGCAGGACGCTCTGGGTCGAGATCTCGCGCTCGGGAGCCTCCCCGACCGACGAGACGCTGGTCCCGAGGACCTAAAGTTGCTAATTCACTCCGTCGCGAGCTTCGATCGATGACCGAAACGAAAACCCACGACGCCGATAAGGCCCCGCCCAGCGCGGAACCTCCCGTTTCGACGGAAGAAAGCGGCGCCGGCGAGGCCGCGGCCGTTGCTTCGACCCCCGACGGCGCCGCCGCCGTGAACGGGGGCGCGCACAGCGCCGAGGGGACCGAAGGCGAAGCCGAGCCCGGAGAGGGCGACGAGAAGCACGAGAAGGAAGAGAAAGAGGAGAAGGCCCCCCCCCTCCTCGCCAAGGGCAACCGGCTCCGGCGCCTGCGCGGCGGCGTCACCGCGGCCGTCGGCGGCGTCCTCACGTTCCTCCTGATGGCGCACGACGGTCAGATCTCTTTCGGCGTCCCGCTCGGCGTGGTGCTGGTCGCGATCGCGGCGTGGGGGATCATGGATCTCCTCGGCACGTTCGACGACGAGGAAAAGGACGGCGTCGTCCTCGCGCAAACGACGACGTTCGCGGCGGCGGCAGGCTCGATCGCGTTCACCGTGCTCTCGTTCGGCGCGTTCGCCGGCTGCCTCTGGGGCGGTCAGAGCGGCATCGGCCCGCAGCTGTTCTGGGGCGTCGCCGTCACGATCACGTTCCTCATGTTCGTCACCGGCCTCTTCCGCATCGGCCGCGCGCTCGGCCCCTGGGCGCGGGACGAGGCGGGCGAAGAGCGCGGCCTCCTGCGGCGCCACGGCTTCTGGGTCGTGGCCGCCGGCGCGCTGCTCTACTTCCCGATGATGGGGAGCTACTCGCTCTGGGATCCGTGGGAGACGCACTACGGCGAGGTCGCCCGCGAGATCCTCGCGCGCGACGACTGGATCTCGCTGTGGTGGGCGCAGGACGGCTGGTTCTGGTCCAAGCCGATCCTGAACTTCTGGATGCAGTCGCTCTCGATGGCGTCGCTCGGCACGCACTACAAGAGCGACATGATGATGACCGGCGTGGCCGGTCACCTCGCGCACCCGGAGTGGGTCGTGCGCGCGCCGAACGTGCTGCTCACGATCCTCGCGATGTACCTTATCTACAAGGGCGTCGCGAAGGTGTTCGGACGCCGCGCCGGCCTGCTCGGCGCCTTCGTGTTGGCGACGATGCCCGACTGGTTTTTCCTCGCCCACCAGACGATGACCGACATGCCGTTCGTGGCGGCGATGACGGCGGCGATGGGCCTGCTGATGCTCGGGCTCAACACCGACGAAGAGCAGCGTACGCGCCTCTACCAGCTCGACGTCGGCGCGATGAAGCTGCGCCTGTCAGGCTGGCACCTCGCGTTCGGCGCCATCCTCATCTGCGCGCTCCCCCAGATCCTTTACCTCGCGTCGCGCAACCTCGAGCTCGTGCTCCACGGCAGCGGGCCGCACGGCTTCCGCGCGCACTACGACGAGTTCCGCAGCGGCTCGGCCGGCAACTGCGGCCTGCCCGGCAACGAGGCGTGCAACCTGACGACGCCGGCGTCGATCCCCAAAGGGATGGTGCCGCACCCGACGGGACTCGGGCCCAACGCCCTGCGCCTGTTCGGCGCGTTCGAGCCGATCCTCCAGGCGGTCGTCTGGTCACTCGTGCTCGGGGGCCTCCTCTACATCAACTGGGGCGAGCGCCGCGTGCGACGCCTCTTCTACGTGACCGCGTGGTTTTTCGCGGCGATCGCGACGATGGGCAAGGGGCCGGCCGGCTTCGCCATTCCCATCATCTGCGTGTTCGCGTACCTCGCGACGAAGAAGCGCTGGAGCGAGCTGCTCAAAGTGGAGATGCTGAGCGGCTTGCTCGTGATCCTCTGCGTGGCGATCCCGTGGTGGGTCGCGATGTACGTGCGGCACGGCCCGCCGTTCACCGACCGCATCATCTTCCACGACATGTTCAACCGCGCGTTCAACCACGTTCACGACACGAACGAGGGTGACGACACGAGCTTCCGCTTCTACCTCTGGCAGCTCGGCTACGCGCTCTTCCCCTGGACGGGCCTGGCGCCGCTCGGCCTCGTGTGGTGGGCGCGAAGGAGCGACTCGGCCGACCGGGGGCGCGGCGACGCGTCGGTCTTCCTCGCGATGTGGTTCGTGTTCGGCTTCGCGCTGTTCTCGTTCATGGGGACCAAATTCCACCACTACATCTTCCCGGCGGTGCCGCCGGCGGCGATGCTGGTGGGCGTCGTCCTCTCGGACATGATCGGCACGCGGACGCTCGCGCCCCTCGGCCGCCTCGCGGCGTACGCGACCGGCCTCGTCGTCGGCGCGGGGCTCGCCGTGGCCGGCGCCACGCGCTTCTGGCCGGGGTCCATCTTCGGCGCCAAGGTCGACGCGGCGCCGCTCGCGCCGTCGAGCACGCCCGTGGCGCTGGCGCTCATGGCCGCCGGCATCGCCGTCCTCGTGTTCACCGTGCGCGCCATGCGCGCGACGCCCGCCGAGGAAGCCGCCGCGGCCAGTGGCGCGCCCGAAGGCGCCCCGTCGGCCGAAGACACGCGCCGCGGGATGCACGAGCGCCTGATGCTCGGCGGCGCGACGGTGGCGGGTGTGTTCGTGCTGCTCCTGGTCGTGCGCGATCTCGCGCAGAAGCCCGAGGGCGCCGATCAGCCCGGCGCGATCCGACTGCTGCAGCTCTTCACGTACAACTACCGGCGCTCGTGGCCCGACACGCTCGACTTCGGCGCGGTCCTCGCCGGCTTCGGCGTCGTCGCGTCGCTCGGCCTCCTCGCGCTCGCGGTCGTGAAGATCCGCCACCACGCGGTCGCGATCATGATGGCGATCGCGTTCGTGTGGGCGGTGTGGGGCGTCGACGTCTACATGATCAAGACGGCGCCGCACTGGGGCCAGCACGAGGTCATCGAGGCGTACTACCAGAACCGCGCGGGGGCCGACGAGCCGCTCGTCGCCTACCAGATGAACTGGAAGGGCGAGAACTTCTACACGAGCAACCACGTGCCCGCGTTCGTCTCGAGCGGCGCGACCTTTACGAACTGGATGAAGACCCAACGCGAGAAGGGAGTGAAGGTCATGTATTTCGTGACGGAGCATAGCCGCACGGGCGGGCTCAAGAGCGAGGTCGCCGGTAAGGCGTACCGCGAGGTCACGGACCGTGCACTCTGCAACAAATTCGTCCTCGTCCGGGCCGAGCTCTGAGCCGGCGGGAGCACGTAAGAATGTCGCCCTTCCGCCGCCTGCTTCCGCACCTTCTCTGCGCCGTTTGCCTTTGCGGCCTGGGCGCGTGCGAGGCGGCGCCTGCGGAGTCGCCCGATGAGGTCGTCGCCCGCGAGAACGCGCGCGTCGCGGCGGCCAAGCGCCGCGCCGAGTCGCAGGATCGGCAGGAGCGGCTGGACGCGGCGAAGAAGCAGCGCGAGGCCGCCGCCGCGCGCGCGGCCGCCGAGCAGGACGAGCAGCTGAAGAAGTCCTCGGCGGTGCGCAAGAAGGACGCCGAAAAGGAGACCGCGTGCGCTTCGGATCGCGAAGCACGCCGCAAGCGCGTTCAAGAGGCGGTCGACCGCGCGACGAAGGAGAAGGCGCGCGCCGCCGAGCTCGAGGCCTATGTCGCGCGAAGCTGCCGCCGCAAGGACGTCCTCGACTTCAAGACCGAGCAGTTCGTCGACGAGCGAGGCGTCGTGCAGAGCCGCGAAGTCCAGACGGGCAAGCACGAGGAGATCACCTGCCCGCCCGACGCGCCCGACGAGCTGAAGCCCGGCGGAGCCGGGTTCCCGGCGGGGATCGTCAACGTGCAGGCGTCCGCCGACGAGCGCGCGAAGAACGATCGCTGCCAGGACGTCCAGGATCTGCTGAAGAAGTAGATCGAACCGCGGAAGGACCGCGTAGCTCCGGGTGTCTGTAATGGCGGGAGCCCCCCGCGCGTTGGGACTCTCGGAGGCTGCATATGTCGTCGTCGATCTACAGAGCAGAGGCGGCTGCCGCGCTGCAGCAGCTCGAGGTCGTGCGCACCCGGCTCGAAGTGATGCTGCGGGGCGCGCACGATCGGATCGACGCGCTCACCAGGGAAAACGCGCACATCCGCGAGGAAAACGCGCGCCTCCGGCGGGTGGGCCAGCACGCCTCCGGCGAGTATGCGGTCGACCTCGAGGGGCTCGAATCTCCACGCCGCATCGGCTGAGCTGGGTCGGGGCCGCGCGTTCCGGCGAACGGGCGAGCCGACCCCTGGTCTTACGCACCGCGTCGACCTATACTGAATGAGCATTCAGTCGGCGCCGAGGGCAGGCAATTGAGGCCGGACCCGGTAGGCGCCCAGGAGGCTCTCTTGTCCAAGCCCATCGCCGCCATCAATCGCTACAAGGTCGACCTCCGCGAGCTCTTCTTCCTGCTCTTCGAGCAGTTCGGCTTGGCCGACGTCCTCGGCAAGAAGCCGTTCGAGGCGTGGGGTGAGGAGGAGGTCCGGCAGTCGTTGACCGAGTGCTATCGCTGGGTGCGCGAGGTCTCGGGCCCGCTCAACGCCATCGGCGACCACGAGGGGTGCCGCGTCGAAGGCGGCGCCGTGCTGACGCCGACGGGCTTCAAGGACGCGTGGAAGAAGCTCTACGAGGCGGGGTGGAAGTCGATCGGCGTGAGCGGAGAGTTCGGCGGCGCCGACGCGCCGCGCTCGGTCGTCCTCATGATCGAGGAGCTGCTCTGCGGCGCGAACACCGCGTTCACCATGTACTCGGGCCTCACCTACGGCGCCGCCGAGGTCATCGAGTCGTTCGGCACGCACGAGCAGAAGCAGCTGTTCTGCCCGCGCATGTTCGGGGGGCAGTGGGGCGGCACGATGTGCCTCACCGAGCCGCAAGCCGGCAGCGACGTCGGCTCGGCGCGCACGACCGCGAGCAAGAACGCGGACGGCACGTACTCGATCAAGGGCACCAAGATCTACATCTCCGCCGGGGACCATGACCTCGCGGAGAACGTCGTTCACCTGGTGCTCGCGCGCGTCGACGGCGCGCCGGCCGGCACCAAGGGCCTCACGCTCTTCATCGTCCCCAAGATCCGCACGAACACGGACGGCACGCTCGCCGCCCCGAACGACGTCGTCGTGGGCGCCATCGAGCACAAGATGGGGATCAACGGCTCGGCCACGTGCGTCCTCAACTTCGGCGAGGGCGGGGCCTGCGTAGGTGTGCCGGTCGGCGGCGAGGGCAAGCTGCACCAGGGCATGAGCCAGATGTTCAAGATGATGAACGGCGCGCGCATCGCCGTCGGCATGCAGGGCTACTCCGTCGCATCGAGCGCGTACCTGAACGCGCTCGACTACGCGAAGGAGCGCAAGCAGGGCGCGTCGATCACGCACTGGAAGGACGCGACCGCCCCGCGCGTCTCGATCATCGAGCACGCCGACGTCCGGCGCATGCTGCTCGACATGAAGGCGCGCGTGGAGGGCATTCGCGCGCTCGCCGTGAAGCTCACGCGCCATCAGGACAGCGCCGACGCGCTCACCAAGACCGGCGGCGACGACAAGGACATCGCGTACCACCAGGGGCAGGTCGATCTCCTCGTCCCGCTCGTGAAGGCGTACGGCTCCGACCAAGGCTTCCGCGTCTGTGAGACGGCCATCCAAACGTACGGCGGCGCCGGCTACACGCGCGACTACCCGGTCGAGCAGTACTGCCGCGACGCGAAGATCTTCAGCATCTACGAGGGCACCAACCACATCCAGGCGATGGATCTCGTCGGCCGCAAGCTCGGGCAGGCCGGCGGCGCGAACCTGCAGGCGTTCCTCGGCGACGTCGGCAAGTTCGTCGCCAAGAACGGCGAGCATCCGGCGCTCGGCGCCGCGATCAAGAGCCTCGGCCAGGCCGGGCAGGCGATCGGCAACTCGGCGATGAAGCTGCTCATGTGGTTCCAGTCCGGCAACCTCGCGCTCGTGCCGCTCACTGCGAACCGCTTCCTCGAGATGATGAGCGAGCTCGCGGTCGCGTGGGTCATGCTCGAGGGCGCCGTCATCGCCGACGCCAAGAAGGCGACGCTCGCGGCCGGCAGCCCGGACATCGCGTTCTACACGGGCAAGGTGAGCGCGGCGCTCTACTTCGCGCGCAACGTGCTGCCCGGCGTCGAGCACAAAGCGAAGCTCATGGACCTCGAGGACAAGAGCCCACTCGACATTCCGGACGCCGCGTTCGCGACGGTCTGAGCCCTCCCCACCACCGCCGCTTCGTGCTACTGGAGCGCGCATGCGACGCGCATTCCTCGTGCCGGTCTTCGCCCTCCTGTGCGCCTGCAAGGGCCCCATGGCCAAGATCGAGGCCGTGCGCGACGGGCTCGCCGACGAGAACATCCAGTCGGTGAAGTCGGCGAGCGACGGCTTCCCCGTGTGCCAGGAGCCCTTCACCGTCCTCCCCGAGAAGGGCTGCTTCCAAGGCATCGCGACGGCGTTCGGGTCGAAGGTCGGCTTCAACGCGAAGACGCCGGACCAGGCGTCGGCGGCGACGGTGGCGCTCGTCACCGTCCGCGAGCGCCGCGCCGACTGGTTCAGCAACGCCGACGTGTGGCTGGGCGCCATCCGCAGCGGCAAGGGCGCCGGCATCGACGCGCTGCGCCTCGCCGTCGCGCGCGAGATGGCCGCATCGGCGGCCGACGTCGGCACGCTCGTGGACGACGAAAAAGTCGCGATGCCCGTGCTGATGGGCATCGGCACCGCCATCCCCGGCGCGTGCGCGACGTACACGGCGCTCGCCGCCGGCATCGATCCGAAGGCGCTTCCGCCGGAGATGATGCCGGACCACTCGGCGTGCGTGCAGAAGGATCTCTCACGCAAGGATGGGCCCGGCGGCACCTATGGGCGCGGGGTGTTCCGCGCCGCCGAGGGCGCGGCGGCGCTCTGGCGCGAGACCGCGGGCGCGCTCCGCGAGGGGCTGGCGCTCATGGGCGGCAAGCCGCGCCAGACCGTCGAGGCGAAGCTCTTGATCATCGACGACGCGACCACGAAGCTGGTCCTGAAAAAAGTTCCGCGCGAGGACGACGCGGTGATCAAGGAGATGACCGACCTCCACGGCGACGCCGGCGTGCCGCTCGACGGCAAGAAGGCCGACGCCGGCCCCGCGCCCGCGCGCCCGCGCTGAGCGCTCGCCCCGACGCGAGGTCAGGCGGGGAGCCCGAGGATCTCGAACGTGCCTTCCTCGCCGTCGGCGAAGACGCGACCGTCGACCTCCCAGAAGTGGCGGGCCATCGGCTTGAACTTCGTCACCAGCGTCAGCTTGTCGTTCGTGAACGCGAACACCATGAGCTTCGACGCGCCCGAGTTGAACACCAGGAGGATACGTCCGCCCCTGACCGACTCGACGACGAGCGGCCGGCACGACGTGATCTCCGCGATGGGTGGCCCTTCTCGTCCAAGCGCCACGACGACGAGCCCCTCCTCGACGACGACGGGGAGGCCGTCCTTGACGAAGCCCTGTTTCTCCCTCACCACGGCGATGCGGGCTCCGCCCACGAAAAATGCGCAGAACCGTGGGCGGTTTTTTCCGGTTTTGCGGCCGTTTGGTTTAAGCAATATCTCCGCGAAGGTCGATCAAACAAAGGCTCCAGTACAATGAACGCGACCCGATCCACGCTTCGCGCAGTCGAGGGGCTTCACAGGAGCCCCCTCTGCGGCGTGTGTCTCGTGTTGCCTCTCGCGTTGCTCGCAACGGGCTGCGCGAACGTCGACACGCCGTACACGTACGTCGCGCTCGACAATGGCTACCCAACGTCGTCGCCCGTTCCCCTCGTCGTCTACCAAGCCGCTTGGCAGGCCACGGCGTTCCAGACACCGCTGCCCCCCGGGGCCTCGTCCGGGCCGCTGGCGACGGTGCCCGCCTCCGAGAACACCGCGTACGTGGTGCTCGCGCCGGGCTGGGACCCGACGAGCTCGAGCCCACCCACGTCCTTCGTCGTCTTGCAGTCCCGAAGCGGGTTCGCCGTGCGCCTGGACACGACGCTTCACATCCCCGTGGACGACGCGCGGTTCATGGGAAATTGCGCGGCGGGCAGCGTCCTCACGCAGTCGCAGGCCGACTTCATCACGCAGCTCGTCTTTCCGGGCACGTTCCAGGGGCTCAGCTACGACGCCGCGCGGTGCGTGACGACGCCCATCGGCGATGCAGGCGCAGAATGAACCGCCTCCGCCGATCCGTCGCCGGAGCGATCGCGCGCGCAGTCGCTCTCTGCGTCGTGTCCCGCATCCTGCTCGCCCCGACGGCGGCGAGCGCCCAGGCTGCGCCGCCCGCGGGCCATCAAGAGGATGCGTTCGACGTCATGAACCTGCTCGCCCACCGCGGGCTGCACGACATCAAGGACGAGAGCTGGAACGCGTACGGGCAGTTCACGTACATTTCGAACTGGAAGCTCGGGTTTCACGCGCCGTACACCAACGCGAACGGCAGCATCAACTCGCTCGTCCCGGATCCCGAACGAAGCTTCGCGGCGGTCTTTACCCTCTTCTTCGGCGTGCACCTCTGGCCGGGGGGCGAGGCGTATCTCGTTCCGGAGCTCGTCGGTGAACGCGGACTGTCGCAAATCCGCGGACTCGGCGCCTCGATTCAAGACTACGAGCTCCAAAAGTCCGGCTCCGAGGTGCCATCGCTTTACCGGTCGCGCCTCTTCCTGCGGCAGACATTCAATTTCGGCGGTGACCGCGTCGAGAAGACGTCCGACCCAATGTGGCTCGCGACGGCGGTCGGCCGCCGGCGGCTCGTGCTGACGGCCGGAAGCTTCACGGTGCTCGACGTCTTCGACCGGAACAACGTCACCTGGGACCCTCGGCAGACGTTCCTCAACATGGCGTTCATGACCCACGCCTCGTGGGACTTTGCGGCCGACGCACGCGGGTATTCGTGGGGCGGTGCGGCGGAGCTCTACTGGGACGATTGGGCGCTCCGGGTTGGCCGAATGGCTCCCCCCCTGCACCCCAATCAGCTGCCGATCGATCCGGACCTCTCGCAGGTGTATGCCGACTCGCTGGAGTTGGAGCATGACCACGAGATCCTCGGGCAGGCGGGGGCCGTGCGGGTCTTGGGATACCGAAACCACGAGGTGGCGGGGCAGTTCTCCGACGCCATCGCGGCTCTCGGGGCCGACCCCAAGAAGAACGCCGCCGCGTGTCCCGCGAATGCTTTCAGCTACGCCTCTGGAAATGTGACGGCGCCGGACTTCTGCTGGGTGCGCAAGCCGAACACCAAAGTGGGCATTGGCGTCAACATGGAGCAGCACGTCACGGAGGACATCGGCTTCTTCTTCCGAGGCATGTACTCCGACGGGCAAACGGAGGTCGACGCGTTCGACCCCGCAGACCGCAGCCTCTCGTTTGGGGCCGTTGCGCGGGGGCCGGCCTGGCGACGGCAATTCGACGTCGCGGGCGTCGGGTTCGCGTCGGCCTGGATCTCGGACGTCCATGCCCGGTTCCTCGCCATGGGCGGCATCGATGGTTTCGTCGGGGACGGCCACCTGCGCAAGGGAGCGGAGACGGTCCTGGACGCGTTCTACAGCGTCAACTTCCTCAAGGCGATCTGGCTCACCGCCGACTACCAGCACCTCACGAACCCTGGATTCAACGCCGATCGCGGCCCGGTCAACATCTTGAGCGGGAGGCTCCATGCGGAATTCTAAGGCGCCCGCGCGGGTGCTGGTCCTGTCGCTGGTCGCGCTGGTCGCTTGGGCCCGCGAGGCGGGCGCGCAGCAGCAAGCGCAGGGGTTCGCGGTCGACCGCCTCTATTTGTCGGCCCCCGGTGGGGGGTGGTTCGTCATGGACACCCTCGACATGCACGGCGGGCTCGGGGGGGCCCTCTCGCTCACGACCGACTACGCGCACAATCCGCTTCGCGTGCGGTCGAGCAACGGCTCCGAGCGCCTGACCGTCGTGTCGGACGAGGCGCTCGCTCGCTTCGGATTTGCGGCGACCTACGACCGATTTCGCGCGTACCTCAACTTCGATATGCCCCTCGCCGTCAATGGGCAGAGCGGCACGGTCGGCGCCTACCCGTTCACGTCGCCGAGCGCGGCGCAGCCCTTCACGCCCTCGGGCGTCAATCCAGCGACGGCCACCGACGCGCTCGCGGATGCGCGCATCGGTCTGGATGCGCGCCTCCACGGCACGGACCGCAGCCCGCTTCGCGTGGGCGCTAGCGCGCAGCTCTTCGTCCCGAGCCCGAACACGCCCCGCGCCGAGTACCTCACCGACAACACGTTCCGCGCGATGGGGCGCATCCTCTTCGCCGGTGACGACTCGGAAATTTTCACCTACGCCGGTCACCTCGGCGTGCACTTCCGTCCCCTCGACGATTCGCCAATCCCGGGCAGCCCTCAGGGGAGCGAGCTCCTCTTCGGCCTCGCGCTCGGGCGGAGGTTTCCGCTCTACGACCGCGGCAATCGGGTGTTCGTCATCGGCCCCGAGTTCTACGGCGCGACGGCGTTTCGATCGTTCTTCAGCTCGGACGCCACGGCGCTCGAAGGGCTCCTCACCGGCCGCCTCGAAGGGACGGCCGAGGGCGGGCCGCAGGTCCGCATCAAGCTGGGTGCGGGCGGCGGTATCAGCCGCCACTTCGGGGCGCCCGAGTGGCGACTCGCCCTCGCGGTCGAGGTTTTCGGCCGCAACTCCAAGTAGCGGGACCTTCTCCGCGATGCGCGGCGGGGATTGACAACGGCCGCAGTTTGGATAGATTCCTATCTGCGGATAATCCGCAAGTAGGAATCATGGGCACCTTGGAGCACCTGCAGGTCGAGCGCCGGCTCGACCACATGAAGACGACCGCGAAAGCGGCCGGCATCAAGCTGACCCACCAGCGGCTCGAGATCTTTCAAGAGATCGCCGTGAGCGTCGAGCATCCCGATGTCGAGACCGTCTTCCGAGCCGTGAAGGCGCGGGTGCCGACGGTGTCGCTCGACACCGTCTACCGGACGCTGTGGCTGCTCCATGACCTGGGGCTGGCCACGACGCTCGGTCCGCAGCGGGATGGCGTGCGCTTCGACGCGAACCTGACGCCGCACCACCACTACGTCTGCGTGCGCTGCGGCCTCGTCCGCGATTTCGAGAGCGCCGGCCTGAACGCCCTTCGCCTCCCAGAGTCGGTGAAGCCATTCGGCAGCATCGTCGATGCGCACGTCGAAGTGCGCGGCGTCTGCGCGAAGTGCGTTCGGGAGAAGCAGCCACCCGCCAAGAGCAAAGCGAAGAAAACAGAAGAAGGAGCCGACGATGAGTGACGACAAGAAGCCGACGCCCAGCAAATGCCCCGTCATGCACGGGGGTCCCTCGAACGCGACGGGCGCCGGTCCGTCGAGTCACGACTGGTGGCCGAACCAGCTGCGGGTCGATCTCTTGCACCAGCACTCTGCCAAATCCAATCCGATGGGCGAGCAGTTCGACTACGCCAAAGAGTTCAAGAGCCTCGACCTCGCGGCGCTGAAGAAGGATCTGGCGGCGCTGATGACGGCCTCGCAGTCGTGGTGGCCGGCAGACTTCGGGCATTACGGCCCGTTTTTCATTCGCATGGCGTGGCATAGCGCCGGCACCTATCGCATCGGCGACGGGCGTGGCGGCGCAGGGGCCGGGCAGCAACGCTTCTCCCCGCTCAACAGCTGGCCGGACAACGTCAGCCTCGACAAGGCGCGCCGCCTCATCTGGCCGATCAAGCAGAAGTACGGCTCGAAGATCTCCTGGGCCGACTTGATCGTCCTCACGGGCAACGTCGCGCTGGAGACGATGGGCTTCAAGACCTTCGGCTTCGGCGGCGGGCGCGAGGACGTGTGGGAGCCCGATCAGGACGTCTACTGGGGCGCGGAGAAGGCGTGGCTCGGCGGCGACAAGCGCTACTCCGGCGATCGCGTTCTCGAGCAGCCGCTCGCGGCGGTACAGATGGGCCTCATCTACGTCAACCCGGAGGGCCCCAACGGCAACCCCGATCCCGTCGCCGCGGCCCGAGACATCCGCGAGACCTTCGCCCGCATGGCGATGAACGACGAAGAGACCGTCGCGCTGATCGCGGGCGGCCACACCTTCGGCAAGTGCCACGGCGCCGGCCCGACGTCGCACGTCGGGGCCCAGCCCGAAGGCGCGGCCATGGAGGATCAGGGCTTCGGCTGGAGCAGCAGCTTCGGCACCGGCAAGGGCGGGGACACGATCTCCAGCGGCCTCGAGGTCACGTGGACCAGCACGCCGACGCGCTGGAGCAACGAATACCTCACGAACCTGTTCGGCCACGAGTGGGAGCTGTCGAAGAGCCCCGCCGGCGCGCATCAGTGGGTGGCGAAGGGGGCCACCGCGACCATCCCCCACGCCCACGACCCGTCGAAGAAGCTCGTCCCGACGATGCTGACGACCGACCTCTCGCTGCGCTTCGACCCCGCCTACGAGAAGATCGCGCGTCGCTTCCTGGAGAACCCCGCGCAGCTGGCGGACGCCTTCGCCCGCGCGTGGTTCAAGCTGACCCACCGCGACATGGGTCCGCGCGTCCGCTACCTCGGTCCCGAGGTCCCGGCCGAGGAGCTCATTTGGCAAGACCCGGTGCCGGCCGTCGACCATCCCCTCGTCGACGCCAAAGACGTCCGCGCGCTCAAGGCCAAGATCCTCGCCTCCGGGCTGCCGGTCTCGGCGCTGGTCTCCACCGCCTGGGCGTCCGCGTCCACGTTCCGCGGCTCCGACAAGCGCGGCGGCGCGAACGGGGCGCGCATCCGCCTGGCGCCGCAGAAGGACTGGGAGGCCAACCAGCCGGCCCAGCTGGCCAAGGTGCTCGGCGTCCTCGAGGGGCTCCAGAAGGAGTTCAACGCGGCGCAGAGCGGAGGGAAGAAGGTGTCGCTCGCCGACGTGATCGTCCTAGGCGGTGACGCGGCCGTCGAGCAGGCCGCGAAGAGCGCGGGGCAGGACGTCGAGGTCCCGTTCACGCCGGGCCGCACGGACGCGTCGCAGGCGCAGACCGACGCGCACTCCTTCGCGGCCCTCGAGCCGCTCGCCGACGGCTTCCGCAACTACAAGAAGACGGACTTCAACGTCCCCGCGGAGGCGATGCTCCTGGATCGCGCGCAGCTCCTGACGTTGACCGCCCCCGAGATGACGGCCCTGGTCGGCGGCTTGCGCGCGCTCAACGCGAACGCCGGGCAGACGCCGCACGGCGTGCTCACCAAGCGCCCCGGCACGCTCACGAGCGACTTCTTCGTCAATCTGCTCGACATCGGCACGACGTGGAAAGCGACCTCGGAGGCCGCGGACACGTTCGAAGGACGCGACCGCGCGACCGGCGAGCTGAAGTGGACGGCCACGCGCGCCGACCTCGTCTTCGGCTCGAACGCCCAGCTGCGTGCGCTCGCGGAGGTCTACGCGTGCGACGGAGCCGCGCCGAAGCTCGTGCACGACTTCGTGAAGGCGTGGACCAAAGTGATGAACCTCGATCGATTCGACGTGGCGTGATTCTCCGTCGCCACAAACGCAGATAACGGATTTAGAGGGCTCCATGGACAAGGCAATGAACATCGATATCGGCATCGACGTGAAGCAGCGGGAAGAGATCGCGAAGGGCCTCTCCCGCGTGCTCGCGGACACGTACACGCTTTATCTCAAGACCCACAACTTCCACTGGAACGTGACGGGGCCGATGTTCCAGACCCTGCACCTGATGTTCGAGGCGCACTACAACGAGCTCGCGCTCGCGGTGGACCTCGTCGCCGAGCGCATCCGCGCGCTCGGCTTCCCGGCGCCCGGCAGCTACAAGCAGTTCACCGCGCTGTCGGCGATCGCGGAAGAGGACGGCGTGCCGAAGGCGCAGGACATGATCCGCAAGCTCGTCGAGGCCCACGAGACCGTGGCGCGGACCGCCCGCCAAGTCTTCAAGGCCGCCGACAGCGCGAGCGATCAGCCGACGTGCGATCTGCTCACGCAGCGCATGCAGGTCCACGAGAAGACGGCGTGGATGCTGCGAAGCTTGCTCGAGTGACGCCCGTCAGCGTTCGCCATTCCTGAGCGCCGCGATCGCGGCGTCGAGGTCCGCCCAGCTCGCGACCACGCGAACCGCGTCGTCGCGGAGCCCGAGCTGGGCGGCCGCTCCGCCTCCGATCCAGATGGGCACCCGACGCGGGAGCTCCGCGAGCATCCAGTGGACGTGCTTCGCCGTGGCCCTCAGGTCCGACGCGGCGGTCACGAGCAACCCCACGGCATCGACCGCGTGACTTCGAGCGGCCTTGACGATTTGATCGGCGGGCGTGTCGACGCCCAGGAGCCTCGGGGTGATCTGGTGGACGGCCAAATACACCTCGACCATTTCGAGCCCAAGCCCGTGCCGCTCGTTCGAAAGCGTCGCCAAGAGGACGCGCGGGGCCCCTTCGCGCTCTTCGTACGCGGACATGAGCACGCGAAGCTGCGAGGAGAGGCACGCGCTCAGCATGTGCTCGTGCCGCACTTCGAGCTTCCCCTCGGCCCATAGCTCCCCTACCCGGAGCGCGATCGGCTGCGCGATGTCCGTCACGAAACGCCGCGCCCCCAGCACGACCGCCGCCTGTCGCAGCTCCGCTCGGAGCGCGCCGATGTCGTCACGCCCGATGGTGGCGACGATCGAGTCGACGGTGGCGATGGGCCCGGCCATGGTCGGGACCTCCGGCGGCGACGTAGCCCCGAGCAGCTTGATCAGATCCTGGCGCGACGTTCCGACGACCTCACCGGGTCGATGCCCGAGCTCGAGAGCCCGAGCGATGAGCTTGAGCGATTCGACGTCCGCGTCGGAGTAGACGCGACTCCCGCCCTCGCTGCGGTCCGGCTTCGGAAAGCCGTAGCGCCGCTCCCACATGCGGAGCGTGTCGAGCTCGATGCCGGTGAGCCGTGACGTCACACGGATCGAGTGCCGCGACGCGTCGGGCTTGGCCGTCCCGCGGGGCGTCGGCATTCGTTTGGCGCCCTTGCTCGCGGCCTTCGCGGAGGCTCGGCTCATCGTCCCGCGCTCACGATTTTGGGCAAGAACCACCGGAGCCTCCTCATGCGGCAGATCGCACGTCGGCGCACGCGGCTCGGAGAATGCGTTTGACTAGAGATGGACGTAGGTTAGACATGCGACCGATCAGATGAAAGCTCTTTCGTCCAAGGCCATCGTCCTCGTGGGCCACGGCTCCGTCGCCTCCGACGTGCCGCGTCCGCTGGTGCATCGCCTGCGCGCCCTCGAGGCCGAGCGGCGAACGAGCGGCGCGCCGATGTCGCCCGAGGAGATCGAGCTCGACCATCGCGTGCGACGGTGGTCACGCACGCCCGAGACCGATCCCTACAAAGCAGGAATGGACGCGATCGCCGAGCGGCTGAGGGCGCGCGCCGGTCGTGTCGTCGTCGCGTACAACGAGTTCTGCGCCCCGAGCCTGGAAGAGGCGGTCGCCGCGCTCGTCGCCGAAGGGGTCGCGGACATCACGGTCGTGACGACGATG